>USBV01000006.1 GCA_900553055.1 uncultured Phascolarctobacterium sp. | reverse complement strand
CAGTTCAGCAAGCAAATAATAAACCGCTGTTTGAGATAACCTTAAAATTTTTGCATGGGGGAGGGCCAGGTTTTGCGGTCGGGCAAAAGGCTGACGAAAAGTGCCATAGCGGCAGATTTTTCATGCTTATTTATTTTTTGCTGCTGTTCCTTGCTTTGCTGCTCCTGCTTGGTTGGGTGCGTAGTAGGCACGGGCTTGCTGGTTGTAGAGTCATAAGCTACCATACCGGCGAAAATCAGCAGGGCCATAACGATGGTTTTGATCATAACAATACCTCTTTCTACTTGTTATTCTCTATTGTAGCAGGAAATGTGTATTTTTGTAAAGTAAAGTGAAAAAAAGCTAGGAAAATTCGCCCATAAGTAGTAAAATAGGTAGTATAAAATGGATGAGTGTTTCTTGCCCTTTTTATAAAGAAATTTTACAAAGGTCTTGCAATTTTATGCAAGAAAGTTGTATAATTATCATTCGTAAAGGAGGATGGATATGAGAGCAAGTGTTATCGGCGCAACCGGTTATGCAGGTGTGGAGCTGCTGCGACTTTTGGATGGTCACCCCGAGGCAGAAATTGCCACGATTACTTCCGAAAGCAGCACGGGCGAGGCAATAGCCAGCATGTATCCGCATTTGGCCGGCAGAATTGAAAAGAACCTGCAATCGATGCAGGAGATTGAGCAAATTGCTGCTGACAGCGATGTTATTTTTATCGCCCTGCCTCATGGCCATGCCATGAAAATTGGTAAAAAGCTGCGTGGCAGCAAAACGAAGATTATCGATTTGGGCGGAGACTATAGATTTAGAGATTATCGCGTCTTTGAAGAGTGGTACAAGGTGAAGCACGAGGACCCGGAGGCTAAGGCTGTGTATGGTTTGACGGAGCTTTATCGTGACCAGGTGCGCGGGGCTAGTCTTGTGGCCAATCCGGGCTGCTACACTACCTGCAGCATTTTGGCGATGGTGCCGCTGCTGAAATATGATTTGATTGAGCATCAGGGCATTATCGTGGATGCTAAGTCCGGCACGAGTGGTGCAGGGCGCAGTCTGAAGGCGGGCAGCCTGTATTGCGCGGTGAATGAAAGCTTTAAGGCTTATGGTGTGGCGAGTCATCGTCATACGCCGGAGATTGAGCAGATTTACAGCGAGTTTGCGGGCGAGCCGGTGGTGATTCAGTTTACGCCGCATTTGCTGCCGGTGGATAGGGGCATTTTGGCTACCTGCTACGGTCAGTTAAAAGAGGGCGTGACGGATGCGCAGATTGAAGAGGCTTATCAGGCGATGTATGGTAAGGAGTTTTTTATCCGTTTGCGCGGCAAGGGCGGTTGTCCGGAGCTAAAGAATGTGCGCGCGTCTAATTATGTGGATTTGGGTTGGCAGACTGATAAGCGCACGGGGCGCATTATCGTGATGAATTGTATTGATAATTTGGTGAAGGGCGCAGCGGGGCAGGCGGTGCAGAATATGAATGTTATGTTCGGTATTAATGAGACTGCTGGATTGAGAGCGTTACCGATTGTGCCTTGATTGTTGGTTCAAAGCGTTATAATAATGCTTCGCTCAGGTGGGATTTTTGACGCTCATTTCGTGGGGAATAACCAAGACTCTGCGGGGTACTATTTGAAAGAAGAATAATTCATTGCATTCAACCCTTGAGCCGGTTATTCCAACCACTCATGAGCTAAAATCCCAATTCGCTTCGCATTTATTATAATTACTGCGTTGGTGAGTGGCGCAAGCACTAATGAGCGAACAATTACAAGCTTGTTTTTAAGATTTCAGTTTATTATCGCTATTATTCTTAATATAAAAGAGGGATAGAAATGCAAAAAATTGAAGGGTGGGTAACTGCTCCGCAGGGGTTTATTGCTGCGGGTGTGAAGGCCGGCATTAAGGTGAGTGGCAATCATGATGTGGCGGTGATTTATAGCACTGCTCCCGCTGCCTGTGGCGCTGTTTTTACCCAAAATAAAATGTGTGCGGCTCCTGTGCTTGTGAGCCGTGAGGTGAATCAGCATGGTTATGCGCAGGCGATTGTTGTGAATAGCGGCTGCGCTAATGCTTGCACGGGCGAGCAGGGCTTGGCTGATGCTCGCAGGATGCAGTCCCATGCAGCGGAGCTGCTGGGGATTAAGCCGGAGGAGGTTTTTGTGTGCTCCACCGGTTTGATTGGGCAATTTTTGCCGATGGACAAGCTGCTGACCGGCATTGCTGATGCCATTGATAGCTTGGACGAGTGTGAGGGCGAAAGCTGTGCGATGGCGATTCAAACCACTGATACCTTTATTAAGCGTGCTGCTTATGAGACGGAAATCGGCGGGAAAAAAGGAAAGTTTGCCGGTATTGCCAAGGGTGCAGGCATGATTCACCCCAATATGGCGACGATGCTGACCTTTATCACTACGGATGCGGCTATTGCTCCGGATGTGCTGAAGCGTGCGGTGAAGAAGGCTGCGGACCAGTCCTTTAATATGGTTGTAGTGGATGGTGATACTTCCACTAACGACAGCATGATTGTGCTGGCTAATGGCCGTGCTGAAAATGAGATTATTTTGAGTGAGGAGCATCCTGATTATCCGGCGTTTTTCGAAGCGTTGGTGGCCTGTGCTACTGATTTGGCGAAGATGATTGCGCATGATGGTGAGGGCGCGACTAAGTTCCTTGAGGTGAATGTAGTTGGTGCTGCTACCTGGGCTGATGCAAAGACTGCGGCTATGGCGATTGCGAAGTCTCCTTTGGTTAAAACTGCTTTCTTCGGTGAGGATCCTAACTGGGGACGCATTGTGTGCGCGGCTGGCTACAGTGGTGCGGAGATGGTTGCGGATAAGGTTAATTTGGAGATTGGCGGGATTCGCTTGGTAGAGAACGGCATGAACTGCAATGTGCCGGCGGAGGCTTTGGCGCCGACGATGAGCCAGCATGATATTTCCATGACGATTGATTTGGCTGCGGGTGAGGAAAAGGCTACGGTGTGGACCTGTGACTTCTCTTATGAGTATGTTAAGATTAATGGGGAGTATCATACCTGATAAAGTCGTAAATATAATATTGCTTCGCTCAGAAGAAATTTTTGACGCTCATTTCGTGGGGTATAACCAAGACTCTGCGGGGTACTATTTGAACGAGGAATAATTCACTGCATTCAACCCTTGAGTCGGTTATACCAGCCACTCATGAGCTAAAATTTCTATTCGTTACGCAATTATTATATTTACTTTATTAGCGTATATATTAACCAGTTATGAGCTGAAAATCCGATTAGTTTTAATATAGCTGAAAAAATAAACAATATCTAATAAATTTATAAGGAGGATTTTAATATGTTGATGAATGATTCTCAAGTACAAACTCTCGTGGAGGCATTACCTTATCTGAGCAAGTTTAAGAATAAAACCATTGTGGTTAAATATGGCGGCAACGCTATGCTGAACGACGAGCTGAAGAATAAGGTGCTGCAGGATATCGTGTTCCTGCAATGCGCTGGTATGCGTCCTGTTGTTGTACATGGCGGTGGACCGGAAATCACCCGTATGCTGATGCAGGCTGGTAAGAAGAGCGAGTTTGTAAGTGGCTTGCGTGTAACCGATGCTGAGTCCGTGGGCATTGCAGAGATGGCTTTGGTTGGCAAAATCAACACTGATTTGGTAGCTCGTTTGAACACCTTGGGTGGTAAGGCAGTGGGCCTGAACGGCAAGGATGCTACCTTGATTCAAGCTAAGAAGCATTTGGCTGATGTTTATGAAAATGGCGAGGTTAATCTGGTAGATATTGGTTATGTGGGCAATGTGGAAAAGGTTAACACCGAGCTGATTGATGTGCTGCTGAATGCAGGCTTTATTCCTGTTATTGCTCCTACTGGTGTGGGTGCGCAGGGCGAAACCTATAATATTAATGCCGACAGTGTTGCTGGCGAGGTCGCTGGCGCTTTGAAGGCTGAGAAGCTGCTGGTATTGACAGATGTACGCGGTATTTATTCCGATTATCGTGATGAGAATAGCTTTATTTCTACCTTGACCTTTGAAAAGGCTCAGGAGCTGATTATTCGTGGCAAAATTGACGGCGGCATGATTCCGAAGGTTCGTGCTTGCATCACTGCTTTGAGCGGCGGCGCTAAAAAGACTCATATCATCGATGGTCGCGCTGAGCATACTATTTTGATGGAAATTTTGAGCGACAAGGGCGTTGGTACCGAGGTAGTGAAGGAATTAAAATAAAAATTCCTCAGTCAGCTTCGCTGACAGCTCCCTTTGAAAAGGGAGCCTAACTTAGAGCTAATGGTTGCCTCCCTTTGAAAAGGGAGGTGCCGAGCCTGCGAGGCGGAGGAATTAATAAGAGGGGACCTTATATTGATGAATAAACAAACTGTTATTGAACAGACCGAGAAATATTATTTGCCCGTTTTTGGTCGTTACCAAATGGTGATGGACCATGGACAGGGCTGCAGAGTGTGGGATAACGAGGGCAACGAATACATTGATGCCTTTGCCGGCATTGCTGTAAACTCCTTGGGCTACAATCATCCTGTTTTGGTGAAGGCTATTGCCGACCAGGCTACCAAGGTTATGCATTGCTCCAACCTATATTATACCGAAATCCAAGCTAAGGCTTTGCGCTTAGTTGCCGAAGCCACTGGTATGGACCGCATTTTCTTTGCTAACTGTGGTGCCGAGGGCAATGAGGGCGCGATGAAGCTGGCGCGTAAGTATGGCGTGGCTAAATCTCCCACCAAGTATAAAATTATTTCCGCAGATGAATCCTTCCACGGCCGCACCTTTGATACTTTGGCAGCAACCGGACATGACTATTATCACGTTGGCTATGGCCCGCTGAGCCCTGGTCACGTGCTGGTGCCCTATGCTGATATTAAGGCCTTGGAGGCTGTGATGGACGAGGATGTGTGCGCTGTACTCTTGGAGCCCATTCAGGGTGAGGGCGGTGTGCATGTGCCCAGTGATGAATATCTGCAGCAGGTACGCGCTCTGTGCGATAAATATGATGCACTGCTGATTTTTGACGAGGTACAAACTGGCGTGGCTCGTACCGGCAAATGGTTTGGCTATATGCATAGCGGTGTAAAGCCCGATGTATTGACCTTTGCTAAGGGCATTGGCGGCGGCTTTCCAGTAGCAGGCTTTGCTGTGCCCGAGCGCTTAGCGCATGTCTTTAAGCCCGGTGACCATGGCGGTACCTTTGGCGGTAACCCGCTGGCTTGCGCTGCTGTGTATGCAACGTTGGCAACTATTAAGTCCGAGGGCTTGGTGGAGAAGGTTGCCCAAAAGGGTGAATATTTCATCGGCGAGCTTAAGAAGCTGCAGGCTAAATATCCTGATAAGGTGAAGGAAGTGCGCGGCCGCGGCCTGATTTTGGGCATGGAGCTGACGAGCGAGGGACGACCCGTGGTAGAGCATTGCTTGGCTAATGGTGTAATCATTAATTGCACCGCTGGGAGCGTTATTCGCATCGTTCCGCCGTTGATTATTAGCAAGGAAGAAATTGATTTGGTAGTGGCTGCTTTGGATAAGGCCCTGGCAGCTATGTAAAAAGGGGATAAAAATGGGTTTAAGAAATAAGGATTTGCTTTCCATTCACGACTTGACTGTCGGTGAAGTGGCTACTATTTTGGATGTTGCTAAAAAATTAAAGCGTAAACAAAAGGCTGGCGAGCCCCATCAATATTTGAAGGGCAAGACCTTGGCTATGCTTTTCTCCAAGGCTTCCACTCGCACCAGAACCTCCTTTGAGGTTGGCTTTTGGCAGCTGGGCGGTCACCCGATTTATTTGAGTGATTCTGCTTCTCAAATTGGCCGTGGCGAGCCGATTCGTGATACTGCGCGTGTGCTCAGCCGCATGGTTGATGGCATCATGATTCGCACCTTCTCCCACGAATCCGTAGTGGAGCTGGCTAAATATGCAAGTGTGCCGGTTATCAACGGCTTAACTGACCTCTTACATCCCTGCCAAGCTTTGACCGATATGTTCACCATCCAAGAAAAGATGGAGGTATTAAAAGGTCGTAAGCTGGTTTATGTAGGCGACGGCAATAACATGGCTCACTCCCTGATGTATGCCTGCGCTAAGGTTGGCATGAACATGGTGTGCGCTAGCCCCAAGGGCTATCAGCCGGACCCGAAGGTTTTGGCTGAGGCACAGGAGGATGCTTCCCATACCGGCTGCACCATTACTGTGGAAGAGGATTTGTTTAAGGCTGCTAAGGGTGCCGACGTGCTCTATACCGACGTTTGGACCAGCATGGGCGAGGAAGCAGAGCGCGATATTCGCTTTAAGGCTCTGCATAATTATCAAATTAATCAAGCCTTGCTGGATGTCGCTCGTCCGGAGTGCATCGTATTGCACTGCCTGCCCGCTCACCGTGGCGAAGAAATTACCGAGGATGTGCTGGAAGGTCCGCACTCCGTAGTGTTTGACCAAGCTGAGAACCGCTTGCATGTGCAAAAGGCTATTATGGCTCTCTTAATGAGTGATGAGGTGCTGTAAAGCAGAGAAAAATTTTGTATACATGCTTAAAATAGCTAGTATTATGCATAAAAAAGTGTTATAATACAGGAAGTTTGTAAGAATATACACTGCGAGCTTATATTATGCAGTTTTTAGGAGGCTAATTATTATGAAAAAAGAAGATATTAAGAAAGTAGTTTTGGCTTACTCCGGTGGCCTGGATACATCCGTAATCATTCCTTGGTTGAAGGAAAACTACAATGGCTGCGAGGTTATCGCTGCTTGTGCTGACTTGGGCCAAGGCGATGAGCTGGATCCCGTACATGACAAGGCTATCAAAACCGGTGCTAGCAAATGCTATATCCTGGATTTGAAGGAAGAATTCATTAAAGATTATGTATGGCCCACCGTTAAGGCTGGCGCTGTTTATGAAAAGAAATACCTGCTGGGCACTTCCTTCGCTCGTCCGCTGATCGCTAAAAAACTTGTTGAAATCGCTGAAGCTGAAGGCGCTGACGCTATCGCTCACGGTGCTACCGGCAAGGGTAATGACCAAGTTCGTTTCGAGCTGTCTGTAAAAGCTTTGAACCCTGATCTGGCTATTATTGCTCCTTGGCGTGAATGGGAGCTGCGTTCTCGTGACCAAGAAATCGACTACGCTGCTGCTCACAACATTCCCATTCCTGTATCCCATGACCATGACTATTCCATGGACCGCAACATGTGGCATCTGTCCCATGAAGGCTCCGATCTGGAAGATCCCTGGAATGCACCGAAGGATGAGCTGTTCATCGTAACCAATATTCCTGAAAAGGCTCCTGATAAACCGGAATATGTTGAACTGGAATATGTAGAAGGCGTTCCCGTTTCTGTAAACGGCGAAAAACTGAGCCCCGCTAAATTGGTAGAAAAACTGAATGAAATCGGCATTCGCAATGCTGTTGGTATCACCGATATGGTTGAAGACCGTCTGGTAGGCATGAAATCCCGTGGCGTTTATGAAAACCCCGCTGGCGCAATCATCTACTACGGCCACAATGATTTGGAAAACCTGTGCCTGGACCGTGCAACCCAATCCTTCAAGCAACAAGTATCCATCCGCTACTCTGAGCTGGTTTATGATGGCATGTGGTTCAGCCCCCTGCGTGAGGCTCTGGATGGCTTCGTAAACGAAACCCAAAAGACTGTTACCGGTACTGTTCGCATGAAACTGTACAAGGGCAATATTTACAGCGCAGGCGTAAAATCCCCGTACTCCCTGTACAGCCAAGAATATGTAACCTTCGGCGAAGACGAGGTTTACAACCAAGCTGATGCCACCGGCTTCATCAACCTGTTCGGTCTGCCGCTGCAGGTTCGTGCTATGATGAAGAAAGGCACCTTGAAATAATGGCTAAGCTTTGGGGCGGCCGTTTTAGCAAGAATACCAATGAATTAGTGGACGCATTTAATGCGTCCATTGATTTTGATAAGCGTTTATATCACGAGGATATCCGTGGCAGCATGGCCCATGCGCGCATGCTGGCTAAATGTGGCATCATTCCAGCAGAGGACGGGGAGAAGATTATTGCTGGTTTGAAGGATATCTTGGCTGATATTGAAGCTGGTAATTTTGAATTTAGTGTGGACCTGGAGGACATTCATATGAATGTCGAGGCTCGCCTGACTGAGCGTATTGGTAGCGCTGGTGCGCGTCTGCATACTGCTCGCAGCCGTAACGACCAGGTTGCGCTGGATATGCATATGTATATGAAGCGTGAGGTAACGGAGATTGCTGAGCTTTTGCTACGCTTTGAGGAAGCACTGCTGAGTGTGGCTAAGCAGCATGAAAAGACCTTGATGCCTGGCTATACCCATCTGCAGCGTGCGCAACCGATTACCTTTGCTCACCACCTGCTGGCTTATTTCAATATGCTGCAGCGTGACTTCCGCCGTTTGTTAGGCGTATGGGAGGGCGCGGATTTGATGCCCCTGGGCGCTGGTGCTATCGCTGGCACCACCTTCCCCATTGACCGTCATATGGTAGCAGAAGAGCTGAATTTCGGCACTGTGTATCCGAATTCCATGGATGCAGTTAGCGACCGTGACTATGTTATCGAATTTTTGTCCTTCGCTTCCACCCTCATGATGCACATGAGCCGTTTAAGCGAGGAGATTTGCCTGTGGAGCAGCACTGAGTTTGGCTTTGTGGAGCTGGATGATGCCTTCGCAACTGGCTCTTCCATGATGCCGCAAAAGAAAAATCCGGATATTTCCGAGCTGGTAAGGGGTAAAACCGGTCGTGTCTATGGTCATTTGATGGCTATGCTGACCACTGCGAAGGGACTGCCCCTGACCTATAACAAGGATTTGCAGGAGGACAAGGAGGGCTTCTTCGACGCCATCGACACTGTGAAATTCACCTTGGCCGTATATCGTGATATGATTCTTACAATGACTGTGAATGTGGATAAGATGGCTCAGGCTGTGGCTCACGACTTCTCCAATGCTACTGATTTGGCCGATTATTTGGTACGCAAGGGCTTACCCTTCCGTCAAGCTCATGAGGTGGTTGGCAAATGTGTAGCCTACGCTATCGAAAAGGGCAAATTCCTGCTGGAGATTCCTATTGAGGAATACAAGCAATTCTCCGACTTGTTCGAGAGCGATTTGCTGGCAGCGCTAGACCCTGCTAACTGTGTTGAAGCACGTCGTTCCTATGGTGGACCGGCCTTCTCTGAAAATGAGAAGCAGTTTGCTATCGGCGACAAGGTGCTGGCAGCACAGGAAGCTAAGCTGGCTGAGCTGAAGGCGAAGATTTAAAGACTTGCAAAAAGTACATAATATGCTATAATAGAAATAGAAAGACAACCGCCCACAAGGTGGGTTGCCTTAGTGTGGAATAGTTAGAAAGCCACCCCAGCTACCGGCAAGTATGTAGGGGTGGTTTTTCTACGTAATGGCTACTTTTGATTGTTCAATTTGATGAACGTCAGCAATGCTAAAAGAAACATTCCAAAGGCCATAAGGTCTTGAAAGGAGTAGTTTTTCATAGACATCACCTCCATTCATAGGAAATGGAGGCAACGCCACCCTGCAACACGGTTGTCCAGTACATTATAGCATGTTTCTAAACATTTAGCAACATTTGTTCTAATAGAAGAAAGTTGGTATACCTTTGGAGTTGACTGAAAGGAAGGCTTGGCGCCAATATCAAGCCATATACGTACACATACCCTTTTGTAAGCAGAAGTGTTTGTACTGTGATTTTGCTTCCTATGCTTGCTTTGGCGAGAGGGAAGTGCGCACCTATACGGACGCACTGTGCCATGAGATAGAAGTGCGAGCTGAGGAAGCGACTGATGTAGCTTTCGGTGCAACAATATATTTTGGCGGTGGCACACCTAGCGTGTTGCCTACAGATTGCCTAGAGCGTATTGTGAGCACCCTGGAGGTCTGCGGCTTCTGGCAAAATCCAGCTGAGGCGACCATTGAGGTGAATCCGGGCACAGCTGATGTGAATAAGCTCAAACGATTGCGTGAAGCAGGCTTTGATCGCATTAGCTTCGGTGTACAGTCCTTGCAGGATGAAGAATTGCGTACCATAGGGCGCATTCACAGTGCTCAAGAAGCTTTGGAAGCTATAGATATGGCCCGAGCCGCTGGCTTTGCGCGTATTAGCTGCGACCTTATCTACGGCTTGCCGGGGCAGAGTTTAGCTAGCTTAAAGGATACTATTTGCAGGCTCACTAAAACTGGCATTGAGCATATGTCCGTGTACGGTCTCATTGTAGAGGAGGGTACACCACTAGAACGTTTGGTAAACTACGACCAAATGGTGCTGCCAGACGAGGACATTGCTGCGGATATGTACGAGCTAGTCCAGCGATTACTTGCAGAAGCAGGCTTTGAGCGCTACGAAATTTCTAATTACGCTAAAAATGGACAATACTCCAGACATAACACTGTCTATTGGCAGTACCACCCCTATATTGCTTTTGGTGCTGCGGCCTGCGGTATGGAAAAGGCATTACGCCGCACCGCTGCTAGCACTGTCCCAGAATATATTGCCGCTGCACAGGCTTTAACGTCTGCCAATTGGCGTACTAGCGAGCTTTATACAAGCGAAAGCTTAACGATTCAGCAGCAGCTGGAGGAGTTTATGTTCATGGGGCTGCGGCGTGCCGCTGGTGCTGATTTGGCTGAAGCAAGAGCACGCTTTGGCGTTGATGTGTGGCAGCGTTATGGCCTGCAGCTGGAGCCCTATCTTAGACAAGGCTTAGTTCACTACGATGCGCAGGCGCAACGTCTTTGCCTCAAGGAAAAGGGCATGGAGCTGGGCAATCAAATTTTCGCCATTTTTATTAATGAATAGAGCATATTGACTTTAAGGCTTCCACTTGCATTGCGTAAGGGGAAGCTTTTTTGTTGCCTAGGGCACAAACTTCATTGACAAGCTAGGCAGTGTTTAGTAAAATGTTAAAGGTATTTTCTATGTGTTTGCTTTATTGCGTTAAAATAATAAAGCTTAGAATATGTTTAGTAAAGAGGTATAATAATGATTGCACCAATCGCTGAGCTGCGAGAATTTGTGGAAAAAAATAAGCACGAGATGCTGCTTTTTTGGGAGAGCCTTGTTAATATGCAGGCGGGCTCCTATGAGGTGGACAAGGTTAATCGTGTAATCGACTTTTTGAAAAAGCATTTTGAGGCTGAGGGCATTGACTGCCATTTGCTGGATACCAAGGGCAGTGCCAATATGCTGGTGGCCGAGCTGAATAAGGATGTGGACAAGGCGCCGATTTTATTGGCAGGCCATTGTGACACCGTTTTTCCATCCGGCTCCTATCCGCAGGATCCCTTCTATATTAAGGATGGCTTCGCTCATGGACCTGGCGTAGTGGATATGAAAAATGGTATTGCCCAAATCTTCTACATTATGGTGGCGTTAAAGCATTTTTGCTACACTGAGCGCCCGGTTAAGGTGCTCATTGTGGGCGACGAGGAAAATAGCCATGGCCCCGGCATTAGCGATGAGCTGTTGATGGAGCAGGGTAGGGGTGCGCTGTGCTGCTTTAATATGGAAAGCGGGCGCATGGATAACTGCCTCACCGTGGGCCGTAAGGGCGGCATGGATTGCCACATCACTGTGCACGGCGTAGCTGCGCATGCGGGCAATGACTATTTAAAGGGACGCAATGCTATCATCGAAATGAGTCATAAGCTGCCCCTGCTGCAGGCTTTGACCATTTATGACGAGGGCTTGACCGTAAGCGTGGACGTTATCAAGGGCGGTATGGTTTCCAATGCTGTGCCGGATAAATGCTATACAGAGCTGGACGTGCGCTATAAAAAGCTGGAGCATATGGAATATATCAAGCAAAAAATTAGTGAGGTTTGCGCCAAGACTTATATTGAAGGCACTACCACCGAGGTTGAATTTGTTAATCCCATGCCTTCCTTTGAGGAGAGCGAGGCTAATCATTGCCTGCTTGATTATATCAATAGCGTAGCAACAAAATATGGCTATCCGGCCTCCGAGCCTATTTATGTGGGCGGTATGTCGGACGCAGCCTATTTTGCGAGTGTGGGCGTGCCCACGATTTGCTCCATGGGCGGTCAGGGCGCTGGTGCGCATACCAAGGAGGAATATGCGAGCGTGGAAAGCTTCTTCCGCCGCTGGATTATCGCCATGGCCTGCATTATGGAAATCGAAGATTATGTAGCCAATTTTGCAAAATGATTTAAGGAGAGATGTTTGATGAATAAAAAAGATGATGTGAAGGCCTTTAAGGCCCCCAGCCCCGTGCTGATTTTGGTGTGTGTTATTGTGTTGTGCGCTTTGGCTAGCTATGTGATTCCGGCCGGCGTTTACGACCGCGTGAAGGATGTGCACACCGGTAAAATGGTTGTCGACCCTGCTACCTTCCATTATGTAGCGCAAAAGCCCACTGGCTTTATGGATTTCTTTACCGTTGTTAACAAAGGCTTTAAGGGCGGTATCAGCATTATTGCCTTCCTCTTCATGGTGGGCGGCTCCTTGAATATTTTGGCCAAAACCGGTGCTATTATCGCAGGCCTGAGCACTCTGGTAAAAAAGATGCGCAATCACAGCATTTTGCTGATTCCTGTGCTGATGACTACCTTGGCAACCTTTTCTACCTTGGCAGGCTGCAACGAGGAATACTTAGCCTTTACACCGTTGGTTGTAAGTGTGGCGCTGGCGCTTGGCTTTGACTCCATCACCGCTCTTGGCATGCTGTTTTGCTCCGTGGCAGCGGGCTATGGCGCAGGCTGCACCCAGCCCTTCTCCGTTGGTGTAGCACAGGGCATTGCCGGCGTACCCATTTTCTCTGCGCTGCCTTATCGCGTGGGCATCTTCTTCGTGCTGTTGGCCTTGAACATTGCCTATGTTATGTACCATGCTTATAAGGTCAAGAAGAATCCTGAAAGCAGCCCTGTTTATGAAATCGACCGCGCTAAGGCCAATACCATCAATTTGGAAGAAAATCCTGAGCTCACCACCCGTCAAGCAATTTGCTTAGCGCTCCTGGGACTGAACTTCGTAGGCATTATTTTCGGCGTGCTGAAATATGATTTCTATATGAATGAAATTTCCGCACTTTTCATCATTATGGGCATCCTCTCCGGCATCATCTGCGGCCTCAAGCCCAATGATATTTGCGACGCCTTTATGGAAGGCTGCAAGGGCATGATGCTGCCCTGCTTGGCCGTAGCTATGTGTAAGGCTGCCACTATTTTGCTGGATAACGCTAAGGTTATGGATACCATTATCCACTATTTGGCTGGCATGCTGGACATTTTCCCGTCCTCCATTATCGCCTTCGGTATGTTCATCATCCAAGACTGCTTCAACCTGCTGGTGCCCTCCAGCTCCGGTCAGGCTGCGATTTCTATGCCGATTATGGCTCCCTTGGCCGATTTGGTGGGCCTCACTCGTCAGACGGCTGTCTTCGCCTTCACCTTTGGCGATGCCTTCACCAACTGCATCACTCCTGCCAGCGGTGCGACCATGTCCTACCTTGCTATGGCCGGTGTGCCTTATAAAAAATGGGCCCGCTTTGTGCTGCCGTTGATTGGCATGTGGTGGATTGTAGCCTTCTGCTTCCTGACCTATGCAACTGCGATTAAGCTGGGTCCGGTATAATAAGTATAATTAAGCCTACTTTAAAACAAGCATACTTCGTCACGAGATTTGAAATCTTTGTGACGAAGTATTTTTTTTGCTAAAAGCTGTTGACAATACAGTGGGGGAGTGCTATTCTTATAGCAAGATGTTAGCACTCCAATGATATGAGTGCTAACAACTAAATGAGGTGGGAATATGTTAAACGATAGAAAGAAAAAAATTCTCCAGCTCATAATTGAGGATTATATTTCGACTGCTGAGCCGGTTGGCTCCCGCACCATTGCTCGCAAATATGATTTGGGCCTTAGCCCTGCCACCATCCGCAACGAGATGAGTGATTTGGAGCTTTTGGGATATTTGGAGCAACCCCACACCTCGGCAGGACGTGTACCCTCGGCTCAAGCCTATCGGCTGTATGTGGATTCTTTGATTGAGCCCGGCTCTTTAACAGATAACGAGAGAGCGCTCATCAATAGCTGGTTTAACGAAAGACGCAGAAGTCTGGACGAAATCTTCCAATCCACAGCTAAGATTCTTTCCCGGATGACGCAAAACGTTTCCATGGTTTTGGCCAATCGGGATGCAGGAGCCCGGTTCCGTTATATGAAGTTCTTGCCTCTGGATGAGCATCATGCCATCCTGTGCATCATTACTGATGATGGTAATGTGGATAACTGCGTTGTGGAAATTCCCTTGGGCATGCGGCCTGAGGAGTTGGATTATCTTGCTGGCAAGGTGAGCCGCCTCTTAGAGGGCAGGGAGCTTTCCGAGATTAGCGAGGAGCTTTTGCAAATAGTGCACAGCAATATCGCCGAAGACAAGCTGCTCTTCACCTCTTTGGTACAGTCCATTCGCCGTTTGCGCAATAAGCACATGGAGCAAAAGGTGTTCCTGGGCGGCACGAAGCAGCTCTTAAATCAGCCGGAATTCCGCGATGTGGACAGAGTTCGCAACCTGCTGGGTATTTTGGAGGAGGAGCGCGTGGTGCGCGACCTGCTGAAGTCCGGCGAGGACAGCGGCCTCAAAATTACCATTGGCAGTGAGAATAAATTCACCGGCATTCAGGATTGCAGTATGGTGCAGGCAACCTATCGCCTCAACGGCAAGATTGTGGGTACCATGGCAGTTTTAGGGCCGACACGCATGGAATATGGCAAGGTAATTTCCGTGATGGACTACCTACATAAATATTTGAAAACCATGTTTGAGCATGAAAATAACAAATAGTTGTAAAAGGAGGAAGTGCTTTGCAAGAGAATGATGTAAAAGACACCATGGCGCAGGAGGAAGCGCAAGCTGCCGAAAACGCTGACGTAAAGCAGCAAGCCACCGCTGAGGAAGCTCAGCCCGAAGAAAAGGCTGAAGCTAAGGAAGAAGCCAAGGAGGAGGCCGCTAAGGAGGCGGAGCCCGATCCCAAGGATGTGAAGATTGAAGAATTAACCAATCGTCTGCTGCGTTTGCAGGCTGATTTTGAAAACTTTCGCCGCCGCACCGCTAGCGAAAAGGAGCAGCTTTCTACCTTCGTTACCGCTGGTGTAGTTGGCAAATTCTTAAAGGTGCTGGATAATTTTGAGCGCGCGGAAGCAAGCGCTGCCAAGGCCACCGATATGGAGGGCGTTATCACCGGCATGCAAATGATTCGCCGTCAATTTGAAGCTGCCTTTAGCGAGCTGAAGGTGGAAGAGATTCCGGCGCAGGACCAAAAATTTGACCCACAGCTGCATGAGGCTGTAATGCGTGGGCATAACCCCGAATTAGAGGACGAAATCATTGATATGGTCTTCGAAAAGGGCTACAAGCTGGGCGATAAGGTTATTCGTCATAGTAAGGTTAGAGTGAATAGTAACGAATAGTAGTTGCTAGAGCTCTTTGAATTAATTATAAAATAATATTATTCGAACAAGATTGATTAGAAGGTATTAGATACGAATAATACCGAGGAGTCGTACTAGAGGTACGTCGACGAGGGATTATGAAGTAGATGATGCCCTATAATCAATCGAATATAGGAGGAAAAACAAATGTCTAAAGTAATTGGTATTGACTTAGGTACTACTAACTCTGTTGTTGCTGTAATGGAAGGCGGCGAACCGACTGTTATTACTAACCAAGAAGGCTCCCGTCTGACCCCGTCCGTAGTTGGCTTCGCTAAAAATGGCGAGCGTCTGGTTGGTCAATTGGCAAAGCGCCAAGCTGTTTCCAACCCTGATAGAACCATTAGCTCCATTAAACGTCATATGGGCGAGGGCAGCTATCGTGTAACAATCGATGATAAAAAATACTCTCCGGAAGAAATTTCCGCAATGATTCTGCAAAAGCTGAAGGCTGACGCTGAAGCTTATCTGGGCGAAAAGGTAACCCAAGCAGTTATCACCGTTCCTGCATACTTCAACGATAGCCAACGTCAAGCAACCAAGGACGCTGGTAAGATTGCTGGCCTCGAGGTTCTGCGTATTATCAACGAGCCTACCGCTGCATCCCTGGCTTATGGCATTGACAAGACCGACGACCACACCATCATGGTATATGACCTGGGCGGCGGCACCTTCGACGTATCCATTCTGGATGTAGGCGATGGCGTGTTCGAAGTAAAAGCAACCAATGGCGATACTCATCTGGGTGGCGATGACTTCGATAAGAAGATTATGGACTGGATGGTTGACGAATTCAAGAAGGCTGAAGGCATTGACCTGTCCAGCGACCGCATGGCTATGCAACGTCTGCGTGAAGCTGCAGAAAAAGCTAAAATTGAACTGTCCGGCGTTATGAGCACCAACATCAACCTGCCCTTCATCACCGCAGGCGCTGATGGCCCGAAGCACTTAGATATGGATTTGACTCGTGCTAAATTCGAAGCTATGACTGCAGATCTTGTAGAACGTACCATGGGTCCTGTTCGTCAAGCTATGAGTGACGCAGGCCTGTCCGCAAGCGATATCTCCAAGGTTGTACTGGTTGGCGGCTCTTCCCGTATCCCGGCTGTACAAGCTGCTATTAAGAAATTCATGGGCAAGGAACCCTATAAAGGTGTAAACCCTGACGAATGCGTTGCTGTAGGCGCTGCTATTCAAGCTGGCGTACTTTCCGGCGAAGAAGGCACTGGCTCCGTGCTGCTGCTGGACGTAACTCCGTTGTCCTTGGGTATTGAAACCCTGGGCGGTGTATTCACCAAGATTATCGACCGCAACACCACCATTCCGACTTCTAAGAAGCAAGTATTCTCTACTGCAGCAGATAACCAACCCTCCGTTGATATCCATGTTCTGCAAGGCGAACGCGAAATGGCTGCTGACAACAAGACTCTGGGCCGCTTCGAGCTGAGCGGTATCCCCGCTGCTCCTCGTGGAGTACCGAAGATTGAGGTTGCCTTCGACATCGATGCTAACGGTATCGTTAACGTAAGCGCTAAGGATTTGGGCACTGGCAAGGAACAAAAGATTACCATTACTTCCTCCGGTACCTTGGATAAGGACGAAGTAGATAGAATGGTAAAAGAAGCTGAAGCTAATGCTGAAGCTGATAAGAAACGCAAGGAAGGCGTTGAGGTTAAAAACCAAGCCGACAACCTGATCTACCAAGCCGAAAAGACCATGAAGGATATGGAAGGCAAGGGCAAGGATGATCTGATCGCTAAGGTTAAGGCTGCTGTTGACACCCTGAAGGAATCTGTAAAGGGTGATGATTTGGCTAAGATTAAGGCTGATACTGAAGCTTTGACCAAACCGCTGTATGAGTTGAGCGCTGAGCTGTACAAGGAAACCGAAGCACAAAAGGGTGCTGAGGGTGCGCAAGGTGCAGGCGCTGGCGCACAAGGCGCTAAAAATGACGACGATGTGGTAGACGCCGAAGTCGTAGACGATAAGAAGTAACAAGTTCTATAGCGACCGCATATAATGCACCATCTACTTCAGTGCGGCTCCTTGAAGTATTATTAATACGTCTGCGTCGCCGCGCCTCGTATCTGGTACATTCTATTCGGTCCATATAAATAGTATATAGTGCATAGTGCCCAATGGCCCCATAAGCTCTTGGGCACTAACTTAATGTAGATATTTAGGAGGCCAATTTAAATGGCTAAGAGAGATTATTATGACGTCTTAGGCGTGTCTAAGACCGCCAACGCGGACGAATTAAAAAAAGCATACCGTAAACTGGCCCTAAAGTATCATCCTGACCGCAATAAAGGCAATGCAGAGGCCGAGGAAAAGTTTAAAGAGGTCAACGAGGCCTATAGCGTGCTGTCCGACGAAACCAAGCGTGCTCAGTACGACCAATTGGGCCCTGACGCCTTTGAGCAGGCCCAGCAGGGCGGCGGCCCCGGCGGCAATCCCTTTGGCGGTGGCTTTGGCGGCTTCAGCGGCAGCGGTATGGAGGATATTTTTGATATGTTCTTTGGCGGCCAGGGTGGTCGTGGCGGTCGCTCCGCTAACGCCGGCCCCCAGCGTGGCGCTGATTTACGCTTTGACTTGGAGATTACCTTTGAAGAGGCTGCCTTTGGCATTGAAAAGGAAATTAACCTCTATCGCGACGAAACCTGCGACCATTGTCATGGCAATGGGGCTGAGCCCGGCTCCAAGGTGGAAACCTGCCCCGAATGTCACGGCAGTGGCTATGTGCGCTTTACACAAAACACGATGTTTGGCCAAATGGTTAACGAGCGTCCCTGCTCTAAATGCCATGGCGAGGGCAAGATTGTTTCCGAGCCATGTAAGGAATGCCGCGGTAAGGGCACTGTGAAGAAGAACAAGCACCTGAAGGTTAAGATTCCTGCCGGTGTGGATAATGGCTCTAGACTGCGTGTAGCAGGCGAGGGCGAAGCAGGTGCTAAGGGCGGACCGAGCGGTGATTTGTACGTATATCTGTACGTGAAGCCGCACAAGTTCTTTGAACGTGATGGCACTACTGTACTGTGCGAGGTACCTATCAATATCGTGCAAGCAACCCTGGGCGCTGAGATTAAGGTGCCGACGCTGGATGGCCAGGTAACGATGAAGGTGCCCGAGGGCACGCAGCCCGGTAAGGTGCTGCGCCTGAAGGGCAAGGGTATTCCCAGCCTGCGCGGTGGTTTGCGTGGTGACCAATTGGTACGCATCAAGGTGGTTGTGCCCACCAAGCTTAGCGATAAACAAAAGGATGCTTTGCGTGCCTTTGAAACCATTAGCAAGGACAATATTAACCCCGAGGAAAAGAGCTTCCTCAACAAAATTAAAAATCTTTTTAAATAAAAAGAGGCCCCTGTCAGCTCTGGCGGGGGCTTTTTTGCTGCTTTGGGCAAGCTTAGCAAAGCAGGGTGATGCTTTGTGTTGCACACGCAACAAACTTACATAACACTTACTTTAATTACAAAATATTTACAATCATCATATGCTTTGGCATAATTATACTTAAGAAAAATATGTAATAAGGTTGGTGAACAGCATGGCTGCAAGAATGTACGCACCCAACTATTTAGATATTCCCTTGTTCCAGGGCTTGGAAAGGGAAGAAATCAGTGAGGTTTTACAAAATTTTCATGCTTTGATTAAGCATTTTTCTAAAGCAGATTATATTTATTTGGCCGGTGACTGTGTAGAAAATCTTTGCGTAGTACTCGAGGGCACTGTGCAAATGATTAAAGAGGATATTTGGGGCGAAAAAGCTATTATTGCCAATCTTGGCGCGGGCTCCGTCTTTGCCGAGAATTTTTTGGGCAAGCTGGGGGACCGCAGTGTGGTTAGCTATTTTGTGGCCAGCGATAGCGAGATTTTGATGCTGCCCTTGGGCAGGGCCCTCTTTGATGCTAATACAACTAGCAAGGCTTCCCAACGCTTGATGTGCAATATTGTGTCGATATTGGCGGATAATAATACGCGTTTGATTGAAAAAACGGAGATTCTTTGCAAAAAAACACTGCGCAGCAAAATTTTGGCTTATTTAGAGCAGGAGGCACGCAATAATGCATCGCGAGAATTCACCATTCCCTTCAACCGCACCGATTTGGCCAATTATCTTGATGCGGACCGCAGCGCTTTGACGCGCGAGCTGGCGCGGATGAAGGAGGAGGGCATAATTGATTATAATAAAAACACCTTCACCATCTTACAAAAAGAACATAGTGAAGCTTTGTAGCGATAAAGAGCATTACCAAAAAGAGGACGCTTGCGGGCGTCTTCTTTTTTTATGCCTTGTTTAAATAAGTAAAGTAAGTTACATAAATTAAATAACTGTATATTAAATAAAGTAATCAAATAAAATAGTCAACTTCATGATTATTTTACAATTATAGTTGCTTTAGCAACACTCCTTTATGCAAAATATTGGTAAGATAATTCCGTAAAGGGCATAATAAATACTTTTAAGATAAATAAAAAGCTATACAGTTAATTGTTGCGTCAATATAATTGTATACAATGTCTCGCGAGAGATGATGTATAAATATTTTTAAAGGAGGAAGTTTCTATGTCCCCAGCAATTAAGTGTTTAATTCTGTTGGCAGTAATCGCGTTATTTTTCGTAACCGAACTTATTCCCCTCGCAGTTACTGCTACCGCTGGCGCTATTGCCTGCGGCCTGTTAGGCTTAATCCCGACTAAGCAAGTATTTAGTGGCCTGTCTAACTCCACCGTAGTCCTGTTCGCCGGCATGTTCGTCGTTGGTGCAGCTATGTTCTACACCGGCCTTGCTCAAGCCATTGGTAACAGCGTTGTAAAGATGGTTGGTACCGGCGAAAACAGCCTGATGTTTGGCTTGATGGCCGTTGGTACAGCCTTATCCGCTGTGCTCTCTAACACTGGTACAGCAGCCTGCCTGCTGCCTGTGGCTCTCGGTATTTGCGCCTCTGCCAAGATTCCTGCATCCCGTCAATTGATGCCCTTGGCCTTTGCCTGCGGTTGGGGCGGTATCATCACCATGGTAGGCACTCCGCCTAATATTATCGCTACCGGCGCTTTGACTGCTGCAGGCCTTGAGCCCTTTGGCTTCTTTGAATTTGCTTGGATTGGTATCCCCGTTTCCATCGCCGGTATGCTCTACATGATGTTCGTAGGCAAGTATTTACTGCCGAAGCAAGAGCTTTCTGCTGACCAAGAAATTGAGCAGGAAATCGAAGCAAACGAAACCTCTAAGAACAAGATGATTATTTCCGGTGTGATTTTGCTGGCCGTAGTGCTGGTAATGGCTCTTGGTATCAAGGGCATTACCTTGGAAATGGCAGCTGTCATCGGCGCGCTGGTTTGCGTACTCACCGGCTGCTTGACCGAAAAGCAAGCCTATGCTTCTATCGACTGGGTAACCATTTTCTTATTCGCAGGTATGATGCCCGTCTCCTCCGCAATGGATAAGACTGGCGCCGGTAAACTCATCGCTCAGTGGACAGTGAGCTTGATGGGTGGTACTCCTTCTCCGCTGGTTGTAACCGCAGTGCTCTTTATTCTCTCCTGCGGCCTGACCCAATTTATGTCAAACACAGCTTCTGCAGCTTTGCTGTGCCCCATTGGCGTAGCTATTTCCAAGCAATTGGGCGCTGATCCCAAGGCAGTTCTGATGGCAATTGCGGTTGCAGCCTCCTGCGCTTTTGCAACTCCTGTAGGCACTCCGCCTAACACCTTGGTATTGGGCCCTGGCGGCTACAAATTTATGGACTATGTGAAGGCTGGTACTGGCTTGGTACTGGTAGCGTTCATAGTATCCCTCGTAGTAATACCCATGGTATGGCCCTTCTTCCCCGCAAAATAAATCGTGTATAGCACGTCATCTACTTCGTTGCGGCTCCTAGGAGTATATCCTAGATTTACATGTAAGTAAGATATAAAGCCTGTCACTGTAATTGTGGCAGGCTTTTTACTTTTTTGTGAAATGTTGGCATAAAAAAAGGATTTTGTGCTATGCTGCAAGAATAAAATATAGTTACAAATTTAATCTAAATTTTTAAAGGAGGCTAACCATGCTGATTGGCGTTGGTTGTGATGTGATAGAGATTGCGCGCGTGCAAAAGGCTATCGAGCGCGCTGCGTTCGTGAAGCGCGTGTTTACGCCTGCAGAGATTGCTTATTGCGAGAGCCGTGGCAAGCAGGCCGCGGCCAGCTTTGCTGCCCGCTTTGCGGCTAAGGAGGCGGTGCTCAAAGCATTGGGCACTGGCCTGCGCGGCGGCGAGCTTACGGAAATTGTCATTACGAATGACGATTTGGGCAAGCCCAGCGTGCAGCTTTATGGCTATCATGCGCAGCTCGCTAGTAAGCTGGGAGTCAAAAATATAGCACTTAGTATGAGCCACAGCCGTGCAATGGCGTTGGCTTATGTGGTAATGGAGGGATAGCATGAAGCTTGTAACAGCACAGGAAATGAAGGAAATAGATAAATTAGCTACGGAAAAATATGGTGTGCCGGGCCTAGTACTGATGGATGCGGCAGCCAAGCAGGTGGCTGACGCGGTGGTAGATTTACTGAAAGATGCTGCCAGCGCAGAGCATGCTTCTGTTGCTGGCGTTAGTAAGGCGTGCGCTGCCAGCTCGCAATTGGGCAAGGTAGTGGTGCTCTGTGGCGGCGGCAACAACGGCGGCGACGGCTTAGGTGCTGCTCGCTGGCTTATGAGCTATGGCGTGGAAGTAAAGGTGTTTTTAATTGGTACGAGTGAGGATAAAATTACCGGTGACGCAGCCAGCGAGCTGGCCATGTTTAAGGCCGCCGGTGGCCGCCTGAGCGCTGTCGTAGCCGACGAAGATTGGCTCACCACCGAGCTGGCGCTGGAACGCGCCAGCGTTGTGGTGGACGCCATCCTCGGCACGGGCTTCGCTGGTGAGCTGCGTACCGCAGCTAAGCGCGCGTGCGAGCTCATCAATGAGCTTGCCAAAACGGTGGTAGCAGTGGATGTGCCCACAGGCGTGAATGCGGACGACGGCTCCGCCTGCGCGGAGGCCGTGCAGGCAGACGTGACTGTTACTATGGCGCTGCCGAAAACCGGCCTCTTGCTGCATCCTGCCAAGCGTTTGTGTGGGCGCATTATAGTAGCCGCTATTGGCATGCCGGCTAAGCTTTTGGAGGAATATCCTAGCCACAAATATCGCATCACAGCGCCCATGGTGCAGCGCCTGCTACCCCTGCGGGCTGAGGATGATCATAAGGGCGATGCCGGGCGTGTAGTTATCTGCGCCGGCAGCCCCGGCTTTACCGGAGCCGCGGCTTTGTGCAGCCATGCAGCTGTCAAAGCAGGTGCTGGACTCGTTTCCTTGCTCACACCCTTGGCCAGTCGTGAGGTTTTGGCTGTGAAGCTTACAGAGGTCATGGTGCATGGACTTTTGGAACGCATGCCCGGTGTGTTGGGCAGTGCTGCCGCCAGCGATGTGTTGCCGCGTGCTAATAAGGCTGATGTGCTGGCCATCGGGCCGGGGCTGGGCC
>USBV01000005.1 GCA_900553055.1 uncultured Phascolarctobacterium sp. | reverse complement strand
TTGTACCCCACGAAATGAGCGTAAAAATTCGACGTGAGCGAAGATTACTAATTGCTTAATTTCAGATGTTTTATTAAAACTTCGCAAGCGAAAAGCGTATACCTTTGAGCGATAACACATAAACTAATCGATAAACTACAATTTTCTAGAAACTAAAGCAGCATATACTTATACTACTTTTTTGTTTTCATCTTCAACCGTATCATGTATAATATATCTTGGAGGATAATGTATGGATATCAATACTTTTATCGATAAATTGCAAAGCTACCAGAGCAAGAATGTTTTTAACCCGTGGCGCGATTATGATGCCGATACGGAAATTGGACCTGAGGCGCCTGCTGTGCGCCGCGAAAATTTGCGGCGCTATTTAGAGCTACGCCCTAATGCGCACTATCTCTTTATTGCCGAGGCCTTGGGCTATCAGGGTGGTCATTTTAGCGGCGTAGCCATCACCTCGGAGCGCATCTTACTAGGCCAGCATAAGGCTGTGCGCCCTGAAAGCGTGCTGGGGGAATGGCAATATGAGCGCACAAGTAAGCCTACCAGCGAGCAGCTTAATGCAACTCAAAAGGCGAAGGGCTTTAACGAGCCCACGGATACCGTGGTTTGGAGCACGCTGCAGCAGCATGGACTAGCTGCCTTTGACGTTATTTTATGGAATATCTTCCCTTGGCATCCCCATAAGGAGCATAAGCTGCTCACCAACCGCACGCCCTCTACGCCAGAGCTGGATGTGGGCGTGGAATTTGCCAAAATGCTGCTGGAGCTGGTGCCCAATATGCAAATTGTCGCCATCGGCCAAAAGGCAGCCGATACGTTGAGCAGATATGGTATTGCGTGCAAGGCAGTACGGCATCCCTCCATGGGTGGCGCGGAAACCTTTAGAGCGCAGGTGGCGGAGCTGTTTAAAAAGCAGCAGAAATGATCAAAAATGATTAAAGAGCTCAGTATGAGCTGGATGAGTAGTTAAGACTTGCTCAGCGTGAGTTAGAATGAGTGCTGCAAAAACTAGGAGGTGTAGCTCATGGATGTGGCAAAAGAAAACAATGCACAAAGCCAAGCTACAGCTGTAGCTACAAGCTCGCACTACATCACACGCGAGCAGGCGCTGAATGTAGCCTTGAATATTGGCAAGGTCCTCTTAAAGAGTGGCGCTGAAACCTCTCGCGTGGAGGATACTATTGCGCGCTTTTGTCGCAGCTTCGGCTATCATGATGTGAATGTTTTTGCTACACCTACCATGATCATCATCGGCGATGAGACTACTGCGAATGCTTCACTGATGTGCCGCATTCGCTACCGCAGCAATAATTTGAGTAATGTGAAGGCCGTGAATGATTTTTCCTATAGCCTTAAACCCGAAAGCTTTGATTATGAAGAGGCGATGGCCTTTTTGCACCATTTGCTACAAAAGCAGCCTCCCTATGGAAAATGGACGGTGTGCTTGGCCTCGGCCATTTGCTCAGCTGCCTTCGCCAGCATGCTGGGTGGTAATAGTCACGATTTTTGCGCCGCGTTTGTCACCGGTGGCCTCGCCATGACCTTGTTGTGCCAATTGACAAGCTACAGCTTGGGGGCCTTTTGGGAAAACACAGTGGCTGGCTGCGCTATTGGTACCTTGGCCATTATATGCTGCGCCATCAGCGTGAAGTGCACCCGCACCAATATCATCGTAGGCTCGCTGATGCCCTTTTTGCCGGGCCTGGCCTTTACCAATGGCCTGCGCGATTATTTGAGTGGCGATTTAATCAGCGGCAATAGCCGCATTGCTGAAGCGTTGCTCTTTGCTGTTTCCATCGCTTTTGGCTTGGCGTTAACACTTTTAGTTTGGTATAGATGGGGCTGGGAATTGTGGCCCATGCCCAGATGATGCATATTTTTGGTTTTGAGAAAGAAGGTGGCTGGCATGGTACTTTTAAATTATCCTGAAGCATTTATTTTTGCTATGCTCTCCACCATGGCCTTTGGTATCATTTTTCAAGCGCCGCGGCGTTCGCTTCCCCTGTGTGGCGCGGTAGGAGCAGTGGGCTGGCTGGTGTATATATATTTGCGTAATGGTGCCGAGCTGGACTCATTTTATGCTAATTTAGCAGCAGCTTTAGCTGTAGCCTTGCTCAGTGAGCTGGCTGCCAGGGCCGTTAAAGCACCTGTTACAGTTTTCGTCATTCCCGGAATATTTCCCATTGTGCCCGGTTTGGCCATGTATAACGGCATGACGAGTATTATCGAAAAGCAGTATGATTTGGGTATGTCCCTGCTTTTGCAGGCGGGTATGGATGCCTCGGCGATTGCTTTGGGCATCATGTTCATCGGTAGTTTGTTTAGAGTTATAAAAATCAAACAAGAAAGGAGCCACAAGCATGGATGAAGTACAAAAGCAAAGCAATGAAAAATCCATGACCAGGGAGCAAATTCTTGAGGTGGCTCTAAATATGGGTGAGGCCCTTTTAAAAAGTGGTGCCGAAACCTCGCGTGTCGAAGATACGATTATGCGCTTTTGTCAGACCTGCGGTTATCAGGATATCAATGTTTTTGTTACCCCCACGGTGATTTTGCTAGGCGACAAATCGGCTCCTAATTCTACCATGATGAGTCGCATTCGTAACCGCAGCACCAATTTGACCAATATTAGTGAAATCAATGATTTTTCCTATACTATAAGCAAGAAGCCCATTGATTACGAAAGCGCTATGAGTAAGCTGCAGCTTTTTTTGCAGCGCCGGCCTCCCTATGGCAAATGGATGCTGTGCTTGGCTTCGGCCATTTGCTCCGCCACCTTTGCGGGCATGCTGGGCGGCAATAGCCACGATTTTGTGGCCGCTTTTTTTACAGGTGGCTTAGCCATGGTGCTTTTAAAGCAGCTAGGCGGCTACCGTCCCAGCGCGTTTTGGGAAAACGCTTTGGCAGGAGCAGCTATTGGCGCGTGCACGATTCTATGCTGCGCTATTAGCATTCAATGCACTAAAACCAATATCATTGTAGGCTCGCTGATGCCCTTTGTGCCCGGCGTGGCCTGCACCAATGGTCTGCGCGATTATATGGCGGGCGACCTCGTTAGCGGCAACAGCCGTATTGCTGAGGCGCTGCTCTTTGCTATTTCCATCGCTATTGGCCTAGCCTTTAGCCTTTTACTATGGTATCACTGGGGGTGGGATTTATGGGTCGAAAAATAAACATCCATAAGTGCGCTGCTTCCTTAGCAAAGGAGGTGCCCTCATGCCGATAGATTATTTTAGCGCACTAGCCTTTTCCTTTTCCACGACGATTGCCTTTGCCGTGCTCTTGCAGGCACCGCGCAAAACGCTGCCCATTAGCGGCATTATCGGCGCTGTGGGCTGGGTAGTGTTCCTTTACGTGCGCAAGGAAATGGGCGCCAGCTCCTTTTACGCCAATATCTGCGCTACCTTGATTTTATCCCTGCTCAGCGAGCTGGCCGCACGTATCTTTAAGCAGCCGGCGACTGTATTTGTTATCCCAGGCATCTTTCCCATTGTGCCGGGCCTGGGCATGTACAACGGCATGGCGCAGCTTATAGAAAACAACTATGAGCAGGGCATCAATATTCTTTTAACGGCCGGCCTTGATGCGGCGGCTATTGCCTTGGGCATTATGTTCACAGGCAGCTTCTTCCGCGTCTTAAAAATCAGCTCCGAGCGCAAGCGCTTTGTGCAGCTTTTAGGCAAACGCAAGGCTTCTTAGCTGCATATAAAAATAAGCATAAGCTAATTCTATACAAAGAGAAATGAGGGGAATATGGGTCTATTAGAATTACTTTTACTTTCGGTGAGCTTGGCGATGGACGCCTTTGCGGTGTCTATTTGCGGCAGCATGGTGCTCACTCCCGCCGATAGAACGGCGGGCGCGCTACGCTTTGGCATTTGGTTTGGCTTTTTTCAATTCCTGATGCCCATCATCGGCTATTTTGGCGCGATTTCGTTTATTGAGTATATCACGGCCTATGACCACTGGCTGGCCTTCGCCCTTTTGCTGTACTTGGGCGTGAATATGATTCGCGAGGCCAAGGAGGCGTGCAGCGTGAAGCACAGCTACACCACGAAGGAAATGGCAGTGCTGGCCATTGCTACCAGCATTGATGCCTTGGCCGTGGGCATTAGCTTGGCCTTTTTAAATACCAATATTTGGCTGGCCTCGACCATGATTGGCGTGGTGACCTTTGCCATTGCCACCTTTGGCGGTATGGCGGGCTTTCGCTTGGGCTCGGCCGTGGGCAAGAATGCTAATATTATCGGTGGCTTAGTGCTTATCGCCATTGGCGTAAAAATTGTACTTGAGCACACTGGTTTTATCTAAATAGAGTACTGGTTGTGCTTTACTAAAAGGCAACCAATAAGAAGATAATGTATCATAAAGGAGGCAGAACATGATTACTGTGAATAAAGAGCGTATGCTGGCAGAATTTAAGGAGATTGTGGCTATTCCCTGCCACACCTTAAAGGAGCGCCCTGTGTTTGATTATTTAAAGGCTAAGCTGGAGGGCTTGGGCTTTACTGTGGACGAGGATGACGCTGGCGCAAAATTGGGCGGCAACTGTGGCAATTTGTGGGCCTTTTTGCCCGCTACTAAGGCTGGCGCAACCGCCGTGCTGCTTTCTGCGCACATGGATGGCGTGGAGCCCTGCGGTGGCACCACCGTGGTGCAAAAAGATGGCGTGCTCTATAGCGATGGCACCACCATTTTGGGTGGCGATGATAAGAGCGGCGTGGAGGGCATTTTAGAGGGCCTGCGCCTCTTGGCCGAAAGCGGCGCGCCCCACGGCGATATCCAAATTCTGTTCACCATTGCGGAAGAGGGTGGCGTGAACGGCTCCCGCTGCATGGATAAGTCCCGCCTGCGTGCCGATGTGGGCTATGCTTTGGACGGCGAGGGTGCACCGGGCGAAATCGTGGTGGGTGCGCCCGGGCAATATCGTTACACTATCGAGGTGCACGGCAAAAAGGCGCACGGCGGCATTGAGCCCGAAAAGGGCATCAACGCTGTGATGATTGCAGCGAAGGCCTTGGCCGATGTAAAGCGCTACGGTCGCATTGATGAGGAAACCACCGCCAATATCGGCATTATCTCCGGTGGTGTGGCTACCAATGTTGTGCCCGATTTAGTAACGATTCAGGGCGATGCACGCAGCCGCAACAACGATAAGCTGGCTGCCATTCGCGACGAAATCGTCAACACCATCGTGGAAAGTACCGAAAAATATGGCGCAAAGGCAGTGGCCAACGTGGAGCACAAGTATAGCTCCTTCCTTGTAGCGGAGGACAGCCCCGTAGTGGAGTTAGCTAAGAAGGCTTGCGCTGCGCATGGCTTTACCCCCGATGTAACGCTGACTGGCGGTGGCAGTGATGCCAACTTTATCAATGCTGCCGGGGTGCCCTGCGTCATTTTAGGCACGGGCATGGCCAACGTGCACACGGTAGAAGAATACCTGAAGGAAGAGGATTTGTACAACTCCGCCCTCATGGTGTACGGCATTTTGGTAGCTGCAGCTGAATAATAACTTAATAATACTAGAAAACACAAAAGCAGTTCTCACTTTTACAGGAGAACTGCTTTTTTATGCTTATATTATGCTTTTTTATGCTAAATACCACGCTTATCTTCTGCTAAACACAGGCTGCAAACGCTGCTCCATAGGCAGCTTGTCACTCGTCACTGCCAGCTGTGCCATCTCGTAGAGCGTGGCTTGGGCGCTAACGGGCTCCAGCTTGTTGTGCACGCGGCGATAGGTGCCGTTGGATTGCATCATATGCGCGCCCACATTATCGCGCAGGTACAAATCTAACAGTGCTTTAATACGGCGAATATGCTCCTCGGTTTCCACGGGGAAGAACAGCTCCACGCGGTCGTTCAGATTACGCGGCATCCAGTCGGCACTGGATAGATACAGCTGCTCCTCACCGCCATTGGCAAACCAAAAGATGCGGCTGTGCTCCAGCTGGCGGCCCACAATGCTGCGCACCGTGATGTTTTCGCTAATGCCTTCAATGCCCGTGCGCAGGCCGCAAATACCGCGCACAATCAAATCAATGTGCACACCGGCGGCAGAGGCCTCGTACAGCTTTTGGATAACGGGGTAGTCGATGAGGGAGTTCATCTTGGCAATGATATGCCCCTCCTTACCCATATTCACCATATTGATTTCGTTATTAATGAGGGAGTAAATTTTCTCGCGCAGTCCTAAGGGCGCCATCACCAGCTTGTTCCACACAGGGGGCTCGCCATAGCCGCTGAGCAGATTAAAGAAGGCGGAGGCATCAATGCCAAACTCATCATTAGCGGTCATCAGGCCAAGGTCCGTATACAGCTTAGCGGTGCTGTCGTTGTAGTTGCCGGTGCCCAAATGCACATAACGCTTAATACCATTATCCTCCTTGCGCACAATGAGGATGATTTTGGCGTGGGTTTTTAAGCCTACCAAACCATAAATTACATGGCAGCCTGCCTTTTCCAAACGGCGGGCCCACAAAATATTATTTTCCTCGTCAAAGCGCGCCTTTAATTCCACCAAAACCGTAACCTGCTTGCCGTTTTCGGCAGCGCGGGCCAAGGCAGCAACAATGGGGCTGTTGCCGCTGACGCGGTACAGCGTTTGCTTAATCGCCAAAACCTTGGGGTCATCGGCAGCGTCGCTCACCAGCTTCACTACGGGGTCAAAGCTTTCGTAGGGGTGGTGCAAAAGGATATCGTTTTGGCGAATGGCTGCAAACAAATCGCTGTCATCGGGCAGCTCCAGCGGGCGCTGGGGCACAAAGGGCTCGTGCAGCCACGGCCACATGCCCTTTAAGCCAGTAAATTTAAAGAAGCAGGTGGGGTCCAAGGGGCCGTTGATTTCGTAAATTTCCAAATCGCTCACATCAAGGTTTTCTTCCAAGAATTTTTTAATACGATTATTATTCGTCTTAAAGATTTCCAAGCGCACTGCAGCGCCGCGCTTACGCTTGCGCAGGGATTCCTCCACTTCCTTTAAGAGGTCGACGCTGTCCTCTTCTTCCAAGTCCAAATCACTGTCGCGGGTTACCCTAAAGGGCACCACGTCCAAAATTTGGCAGCCCTTGAACAGGTCTTGGCAGTGGCTGGCAATAATATCCTCCAAGAACACGAAGGTGCGGCGTTCTTCCGGGGGAATTTCTAAAATGCGGTCCAAAACGGAAGGCACCTGAATAAGGCCCATGCTGTGCTCGCCGTCGGATTTAATCAGCTCCACGGCAAGGTTTTGCGTTTTATTGGCCAAGAAGGGGAAGGGACGGGAGGCATCCACGGCCATGGGCGTTAAAACGGGATAGATTATTTCCCGATAATATTCCTCTAGCCAATCCTTGCCTAAATCGGTAAGGTTTTCCACGCGACGAAAATGCAGGCCCACAGCATCCATTTCGCCAATTAAGGCCATCAAATATTTAGTTTGGGTGCGAATTTGCTCATGGGCAGATTCAGCAATGGCCTCCAGCTGCTCTTTTACCGAAAGGCCAGCTGCATCCACCTTGTCTACACCATTATCAAGGCTGTTCCACAGTCCAGCCACGCGCACCATAAAGAATTCGTCCAAATTAGAGGCCGAAATAGCGATAAATTTGAGCCTTTCTAATAGGGGAGCATTCTTGAACATGGCCTCCTTTAAAACACGCAGGTTAAATTTAAGCCAGCTCAGCTCGCGATTATAAAAGTATTCTGGTTTATTTAAATCTAGCTTTTTCATTATTTATCCACCCGTTCTAAAATTGGCTTAATACCATAAACTTCCTCAAAGAAGGCAGCCTTATCCTCAAAGGTCCACATTTCCAAGGCCAAATCCATTTTGCTGGCTGCTTGAATCTTCAGCTTGTTATCCTTCAAGGTAACGCTGCAGCTGCGAATCTTTTGCAAATAGCTGCGGTCTAGGGCATCGGCCAAGCGCACAATGGCGGCAAGCTTAGCTACCACAGCAACCATATCCTTGGGTACCTTGGGTGCATGGGGCTTGCTGTGGTCAAAAAGCTTATTCGCATGGTAATACGAAGCCAGCGCAATAATTTGCTTATCCCTATCGCTAAAGCCCAGCATATCCGTGGAGGAAATCAGCTGGTAGGAATAAAGGGAATGGCTGCGCATGCAGATATATTTGCCTATATCGTGCAGAATGCAGGTGCCGCGCAGCAGCAGACGCTCGTATTCACCCATGCTGTAATCCTTGGCCACTGTTTCAAAAATGGTCACAGCCAAGCGCTCCACCTGCTGCACATGGTGCTTGTCGTATAAATAACGCTTGCCAATGCAATGGAACAGGCTGATAAGCTCCTGCTCCCATTCCTTGCACAGGCTGGGATTGGTTTTGCGACCGATATGCAAAAGCTGCATGCCATCAATAAAGCTGTCGCCAGTGATGACGATTTCCTGAGCAGGTAAGAGGTGCAGCAGCTGCTCATACAAAAGCACGGTGGGCAATGCTAGCTCGGCCACATGCTCGGGAATCTTATAGGCGCTGATAAGCTGGGGCAGGTTCATGCGCCGCATTTTGGCAAAAAAGCTATGGAAGTCATCCGCCTTGATGCGATGCACCAGCTGACCCTCATCCAGACCCAGCATGCGTAGCAAAAGCTCGGTTTCGGTGCCCGATAGCACCAAATATTGCACACTGTCCTGATGTAGCTCCTGCCTTACGGAGCCGATGGTGCTGCTCAAAAATTCGGTCAGAGCCTTGTTAAAATGAATGCTTTCGCGGCGATTGCGGGCAAAGCTTTCCTTGATGCGGATAATGCCCACGTGGAAGTTTTCTTGGTAGCGGATTTGGTCATCCTGCACGAGGGTAACGCCCAAGCCACCACTGGAGATATCCATCATCAGCATGCCCTCGCGTTCGCTGCTGATTTTTTCACTCTTAAGTGTATTGCGAATGGCCACAAATTTGGTGTAGATTTCCTGTGGCATATCCACCACGTCTACCTTAAGGCCTGTTTTGCTATAGATTTGGTCCAACAAAAAGATTTGGTTGCTGGCCTCGCGCACGGCAGTGGTAGCCTGCAGCTTGTATTCTTCTACGCCATATTCAACCATCAATCGTTTAAAGCCCTGCAAAACCTCGCAGATTTCTGATACTAGCTCAAAGGGAATAATTTTATTTTTAAAGGTTGCCTCACCTAGGCGTATCCGACGGCTAACGCGCTCGATGACCTTGTATTTATCAAGATTGCGATACTCTGTGATCTGCATACTGATCTTTTCAGAGCCTAGATGAATGGCGGCGAATGTAGTATGTGTTTTGCGTTTCATTTTTGGCGCCTCCAAACTAATTATATATATCATATTCTATTTTATATGCAAAAGTCCTGCGTCTTAACAGTAATTTAATAATTTTACACGGATTTTAACTTGCAACGCAGGAATTTTGGCTTTTATGGGTAATATATACTTAGGTAAGGTGAGGAGATCTCGGAGGAGGCAAAATATGCAGAGAATAGCAATCATAGATATTGGCTCCAACTCGGCTCGTTTGGTGATTAGCCATATCTACAAAAGTGGAGCCTATAACATGGTTTATAACCAAAAGGAAGCACTGCGCCTGAGCCAAAAGGTGGATGATACTAATATGCTGACGGAGGAAGCCTTTGCCAGCACCATCGATACGATGCGCAGCTTTGCTCATATGTGTAAGGTGTATCAGGCCGATAAAACTATTGCCGTGGCTACAGCGGCTATTCGCAATGCTTCTAACGGTGCGGAGCTGGTGGCCAAGGTGGCGGAGGAAACTGGCATTCAGCTGCACATTATTTCCGGCAAGACGGAGGCTTATATTAGCTATTTGGGCGTTATCAATACCTTGGACGTAAAAAATGGTATTATTTTTGACTTGGGCGGCGGCAGTACGGAGCTGATTTTGTTCAAGAACCGCAAGCTGGTGGAAAGCGTTTCCGTGCCCTTGGGTGCGGTGAACACCACGGGCATGTTCAATATTCGCAACGAAATGGCACCCAATGTGTACAACGATTTGTGCGCTTTCATTATGAGCCGCCTGAACCAATATCCTTGGCTTAAGCAAAACGGCGCGCTGCCGCTGATTGGCGTTGGCGGTACTGCCCGTACTGTGGCCAAAATTATTCAGCGCAGTAAAAAATATCCTGCTACCAAAATCCACAATTATGCTTATCCCATGCAAACCTTCCGTAGCTTTTTTAATAAATTGCGCCTGACCAATTTGGAGCAGCGCAAAAAGATTTCCGGCCTTAGCTCGGAGCGTAGCGATATTATTTTGGCGGGCAGCAGCATTATTGGCTGCCTGTTGGAGGCTACAGGTGCCAAAAAGCTTATCACGAGCGGCTGTGGCCTGCGCGAGGGCCTTTTTTACGATTATTATTCTAAATCGAATAATGTGCCCATTATCGCCAAGAATATTTTGGAGCGCAGCCGCGAGAACACCCTGCGCTTGTTCGAAAGCGATACCAACCATGCGCGCCATATCACCAAGCTGGCCTTGGCTATGTTCGATGGTTGGATGGAGCTGCACAAGGTGCGCAAAAACAATCGGCGTCTTTTGGAGACGGCAGCATTGCTGCACGATATTGGCATCACCATCAATTTTTATAGCCATGCCCGCCACAGCGCGTATATGATTCAAAATGCGAAGCTGTTTGGCCTCACGCACAAGGAGCAAATTATTACTAGTGCGGTAGCTGGTTGGCACAATGGCGTGTCCAAAAACTATTTTAAATCGCGCTTTTATAAGGAGATGCTGACGGAGAGCAATTGGAAGCTGATTAATAAGCTGGCCTTGATGCTGGCGCTGGCCGAGAGCCTGGATTATTCGGAAATGCGCATGGTGCACGGCTTGACGGCTACCTTTAATAAAAAGAACGCTATTTTGACCATTCACGCTGAGCACATCCCCACCATTGAAATGCACCAGATTCAGGGGCATATGAGTTGGTTTAAGAAGACCTTTGGCTTGGAGTTGAAGGTGGAGGTGGTGCAGGAACCCGAGGATATGCTGCTGCCACCAGATGACGAAAACGGCAGCGCCTTGGACCGCTTGCTGCAGGAGCTGGATGCTGATAAGCCTGCCCCGCAGGAGTAATTCCGGAGTAATTACTGAAGCTTTTGCTGAACCGAACAATTATATAAAAGTTAAAGCACACTACTTAGCTCAAGGCTTAGGTAGTGTGCTTTTTGGCTATTGCTCTTATTTTTTTTGTTTTCTGATTTCCGTTACGGGGACGCCGCCGATGCCCCAGTTATCAGTGTCCACCTCGTCGATGACTACGACTGTTGTAGCTTTGTTTTTACCTAATACATCGTGTAAAAGGTTGGTCGCTCCTTCGATGAGCTGGCGCTTTTGCTCAGGGGTTACGTTGCCTTCACGGGTGATTTTAATGTTTACATAGGGCATAGGGACTCCTCCTTTACATCATACAAAAAGTATAGCATTTTTATAACTGAAACACAATGAGGAAAGGGAATTTTGCCAGATATAACTGATAAAATACCTGAAATCACCAATTTTATCAGTTATAACTGATAAAATCATAAAAACGCCAAAGCGCTTTTTTGCAATTTATAACGAACGTTCTTTTTGGTAACGTTCACGAGGGATAAAATTATACCATGTTTGTAGTTGTATAAAAGACAGAAAGGTAAAAAATGGAAATACCCTGTGGTGGCCGATGCGTTGGTGGTCGCTGTAGGGTGTTTTTTGTACGAATAAAAATGTTACAATTTGTTTGTAATGTAAATAACTGTGTAAAATAGAGAAAAGTTGTATAATATGTATAGTTGCAGCGGTAGCCTTGCAGGCACGGTTTGGTGCGTGTGAGGAGCTTCTGCCCGGGCGTGCGGTTCGGTTGGCACCTGTCAGAGCTTGACAGGTGCTTTTTTGTTATAGGAAAACCAATTGCAACTAAGAATAGTTGCAATTATTGGCTTTGGTGATATAATTAAAGGAGGCAAGGAATAATGGGGCAAAAAGAAAAATTAATAGCAAGGCTGTTAAGCCATCCTAAGGATTTTACTTTTTCGGAAATAGAAACACTTTTAAGATATTTTGCTTATAAACGGTATGATAAGGGGCGCACTAGTGGCTCTAGAGTAATGTTTATTAATGATAAATATGCTTCAATAATGTTGTATAAGCCTCACCAGCGGAAAGAACTATTGGATTACCAAATAAAGCAAGTGATTGATGTGTTAAAGCAGGAGGGACTCATATGAAAAATACTATGGAGTATAAAGGGTATACAGGTAGTGTGGAATTTTCTGTAGAGGATAAGGTTTTTTTTGGGAAAGTGTTGGGGATTAAAACCTTATTATCATATGAGGGCACGAATGCCGAAGAACTGCTTGGTGATTTTCATGGAGTAGTAGATGATTATCTGGCATATTGTGCAGATAATAGTGTGGAGCCTGAAAGAGCATATAAAGGTAGCTTCAATGTGCGAGTGTCTGCTGACTTGCATAAGCAGGCAGCAATATATGCTATTGAAAATAATATTTCCTTAAATTGCCTTGTTGAGAGAGCAATGGAGCAGTTTCTAGTGGCACATTAGACTTTAATAATACTAGCTAAGGATGCTTGGCGGCCCTTTGATTTGTATAAAGAAGGCAGGTATGCGGAAGCGCCTCGGCGGTAGCGAGTGATGATTGTGGTAATCATATTTCTCGCTACGTCGGGGCGCTTATTTTTTCTGGTGTTTTTGCTAAAGCTCTTTTAGTTAATAGCAAACATTTTTTTTTGGTATATTCACGGGAGTAATTAATTTCTACTATATTTGTAGTTATATAAAAGACAAAATGTGATTAGTCTGCACTCTCTGCCCTAGTGTAAATTAATGGCTATGCGGTGTGGAGAGGAGCTAGCTATAAACAAAACGCTATCCAAAGAATAATTGCTTTTCTGCAGCTTATTCGCGACGAATGTAGACGGGTTCTGCCACATCGGTTAGACATGCTTATAGTAGAGGCATTAGATGACTTCCTTGCGATTTTGCTTGCCAAATTAAAAAGAACATATTATAATATTAACAAACATAATTTTTATAGAAAGGTGTGGTGTTTGTGGGCAGAATTCATTTAGACGTTTTAGTAGAACATAAGGCCAATGGTAAAGTGCTGCCAAGGACTATCTTGTGGCCAGATGGCCGACAATTTGAAATTGATAAAATTCTAGATATAAGACAAGCACCTGCGTTGAAAACAGGTGGTTTTGGCACACGTTATTTGTGTACTATTTGCGGAAGGCAACGCGCTATTTTTGAGGTTAGAGGGCTTTGGTTTGTGGAAGCGTAGGGCCGGACAGAAAGAGTATCTTCCGGTATAATATGATTAAAAGCGCTTTGGAGGGATAAGAAATGCCTAATTGGACTAGAACAGATTATGTATTCTATGCTCGTGAAGAGTGTATAATTAAAGATTTTCATGACAAGCTTTGTCAATGGCTAAATAGTCCTTCGTTATGGCCTGAGGGATGGGAAGGCAGCTCTTCTTGGTTAGGTAATATACTTGTTAATGCAGGAATTGATTTGGCAAAGGTTGATGATATTTTGCGTTATCGAGGAACACTGGATGAAGTAAGAGAGATAGAACATGGTAAGCTCAATACAACTGCTGTAGAGGAATATCATTATTTTACTGCTGTTGCATATACGGCTTGGGTGGAAATGCCTAAAATGTGGCGATTTGTTTTAGATAAATTATATGGCAATTTGAATGGCGCAGAACGCATAGACTTTGCTTTCTTGGCAGAAGAAGAGACGCATTATTATGTTCATGCTTATAATCCTACGTATTTAACATTATTGGGAATTGCAGAAAACGAAAAATATTCTTGTTTAAAATATATTGGCGAAGATTTTTCTAAAGAATTAGCCTTAGAAAGCGATGAATATGAGGCCACTGCTGGTGATGCAGCAATGCTTTTATCAAAAATACTTGGTAGACATATTACAGAATGTGATGTTGAAAATGAAGCTTTATTAGAACAGCTATTGGATGAAAGTAACAGCAAGCTTGAGGCCGTGAACAAGGATTATTTTGTTGAAGTTGTGCCGATAACTGTTGTGAGTGAAGAAGAGTTTGAGTAAAATGTCATGTGAATTAATGTGATGTATTTAACCTTAGTTCGGTGTATAATATATTTAAAAGTATTATAAAGCTTAGAAAGGATGCCGTAACTATGGGTAAATATACATTTTCTACTAAGGAAGGTAAGGCATATTATTATAACTCCATACCCAGCTTTATTAAAGATAGTTCTACTAACATCGTTGGTCAGCTTGTTAAGCATGCTTTCGATGTGAATAAAGAGCAGTCAAATGCTTGGGAAAACCAAATTGTAGAGTTACAGCGTCGCTTAGATGCCTGTGGTATGGATGGAGATATAATTTTTGAATACGATATAGTAAGGCTAGGGAAAAGGATTGATGTAATTTTATTGATTCGGCATATGGTTTTTTCTCTTGAGTTTAAGAATGGTAAGAATATTTTTACTGCACAGGATGCTCAACAAGCTGAGGATTATGCAATAGATATTAAAAATTTCCATAAAGAATCGGAAGACTTATATGTTTGCCCCATTTTAATAGCTACTCATGCAGATAGATATCCTAAGGAGCAGTCCCTAGGTCATTATCCTGACAAACAAATTTTTCTACAAAGAGAGAATATCGAAACATTGCTGCCTAAGGTTTCGCAACTTTGCGATAAATATGGTGAGGATAAAGTTATAGATTTTGAAAAATGGTTTAATTCGCCGTATTATCCTACTCCTACTATAATTGCAGCTGCTATTGAGGCTTATAGTTCTCATAGTCTTACGGATATAGCTCAATCTGAGGCTGGGCAGGAGAACATTAATCTTTGTGAGCAAAGAATTAGTGAGATTATTAATTATGCAAAAAAAACAGGCAAGAAATGCGTCTGCTTTGTTACTGGTGTGCCAGGGGCGGGTAAAACTTTAGTTGGTTTAAATATAGTAGCGCAAAACCTGGAGCAGGGCTCAGATAATCTTAGTGTATATTTATCTGGTAATGGGCCATTGGTAGAGGTTTTACGTGCTGCACTTAAAAAGAGTACTCAAGCTACTAAGAAGTACGCTAAAAATACGCAAGTGGCAATTGAAGCATTGATTCAGAGCAGCTATGCCTTTAAGGAGGATAATTCTAAGCATAATGCACCAACTGCTGAAAAAATATTGATATTCGATGAGGCTCAACGTGTTTGGAATAAAGAGAAAATGTATAAAAAGCATGAGAAGGATCCTAAATTCAACATTAGTGAACCGCATTTATTATATCAAATAATGGATCGTCATCAGGATTGGGCTGTTGTAATTTGTCTCGTTGGTTTAGGTCAGGATATATATGATGGTGAGGTAGGAATTAACGAATGGTTTAGATGCGGAATTGAAGATTTTTCTGAGTGGGAAATGTTCTATTCTCCTGAAATATTTGGACAAGTAGAAGATAAAAATATTGATAAGATTATGATAGAAAAATGTGGCAGATGTCATCCAGTAGAAAACCTGCATCTGAAGACATCTATTCGTTCATTCCGTGCTAATAAACAATGTGAGTTCATAGATGCATTGTTGGATAATCGACCGCAACAGGCAAAAGAGATATATGAGTGTATTTTTGCAAAGTACCCAATATACTTGACGAGAGATTATAAAAAGGCTAAGCAATGGGTTAGGAAACAGGTTAGGGGCAGCCAAAGGTCAGGAGTATTGGCTTGTAGCAGTGCCCAAAGATTAAAACCAGAAGGTATTTATGTTATGAAAGACATAGATGTGGTTAATTGGTTTTTAGCTCCAAGTGATGATTTGCGTTCATCGAATAAGCTGGAAATAGTTGCTAGCGAATTTAAGGTGCAAGGTTTGGAAATAGATTGGTCTATTGTATGCTGGGATGCTGATTTGAGACGCACCGCAGATGATTGTAATTGGGAGCACTATTCTTTTAGGGGAACCAATTGGAATAGAAGGAACAAGCCAGAGCAACAACGTTATTTGGTTAATTCTTACCGAGTATTGCTTACCAGAGCTCGCCAAGGTATGGTAATATTTGTGCCAGAAGGTACGGATCCAGAAGAAGACGCAACGAGAGATTTTAGGTATTATGATAAAATATATAGTTATCTAAAATCATGTGGTATTAAAGAATTGACTTAAAAGTATTTTGCTATATAAGGTAAAGGATTACTTGTGCTGGTTATTTTCCTGCCTGCGAACAAGAATTTGGCTACATGAATATTATTATTGTCTGCTATAATTTTTCAGAGTATGTTTCTTTTATCACGAAGGGAGCGAGTAAATTGAAGCATTTAGAGGTAGTGGCTGCTATTATCGAGCACGAGGGTAAGATTCTGTGTATGCAGCGTGGCCACAGTAAATACGAATATGTAAGCTTTAAATATGAATTTCCTGGTGGCAAGGTGGAAGCTGGTGAGGACAACCATACCGCTCTGGAGCGTGAGCTGCGGGAAGAAATGGATATGCATATCAACATTTCTGAACAGGACTATTTTATGACCATCAACCACACCTATCCAGATTTTGCCATCACTATGCACTGTTATTTATGCAAATTGGCTCATCCCAAATTCGTTGTAAAAGAGCACGTGGATGCCAAATGGATGCTGCCAGAAGATATGCACACTTTGGATTGGGCTCCAGCCGATTACCCTATATTAGAAAAGATTGTTGCCTGCTATTGTAAAGGGTAGTGTATAATAAAGTTTTTTCTATAGTGGATATACAAGATGAGGAGCTTCAGAAATGGGGTAATGTGTTGCCCTTTTTTAAGAATGTAGCAAAAGACGGAGTAGTACTATGGAAAGCAGCATAGTTGATTTATCAAATAAAGCTTCTACAAAACTATTGACAGTACCCAAATAAGCATCTGTTAAGTCATTCTCGAATAACGGATTTGTTAAAAAGTTTATAAAACTACTGGATTAGTAGATTTTTTCTTTGAAAGTGAGAAAAAACTATTGACATCTAGTTAACCTAGAGGTATTATAGGTGTTATAAATTTTACAGTATGTATAATACTGAAAGGAGCTAGAGATTATGCTTAAAAAACTGTTAGTATTTTCGCTTGCTATCGTAACCCTTTTGGCAGCTGGGTGCGGTGGCAAGGATGCCAAAAAGGAAGCTGCTATTAAGGTAGGCGCTACTGCCGGCCCCCATGCCGAGGTAGTGGAAGCAGCGGCCAAGGAAGCAGCTAAAAATGGCCTTAAGGTACAGGTTGTGGAGTTTTCTGATTACATTACCCCTGATAAAGCCTTGGCCGATGGCGAAATTGACCTTGTAAGCTATCAGCATAAGCCCTTCTTGGATAACTTTAACAAGCAAAACAAAACCGATTTGGTGCCCGTGGGCAAGGCTATTTTGATGCGTATGGGCATTTATAGCGATAAAGTGCATGATGTTAAGGATATTCCTGATGGCGCTACTATTGCTATCCCGAACGATCCTACTAATGGTGGTCGTGGGCTGATGCTTTTAGAGCGTGCTGGCATTATTAAGCTGAAGGCTGGCTTGGGCATGAAGGCTACTCCGAAGGATATTGCCGAAAACCCCAAGCATATTGTTATCAAAGAGCTGGAAGCAGCTCAACTGCCTCGTAGCTTGCAGGATGTTGATGCAGCAGCCATCACTATGAACTATGTTATGAGCGGTGGTCTTGATGTTAAAAAGCAAAATATTTTCTTGGAATCTAAGGATGAGCCCTTGGCTGTGATGATTATCGCTGCTCGCAACAAGGACAAGGATAAAGCAGAATACAAAGCCTTTGTAAAAGCTTATCAATCCGATTCTGTACGCAAGTTCATTGCCGATAAATATAAAGGCACCATTGAGCCTGCCTTCTAAAATACGTCCCCTCAAGTATATATACTAATAAAAGCACACTATTGTGAGCGTAACCGCTACGATAGTGTGCTTTTTATTAGTAAATCAAAAATTCCTGTTAAGGGCTGCTCTTTTTTACCAGTGCTCAGGCAAATCAAGATTATCGGCAATCACAAAGAAGGTGGCGCTGCATTTGGCCATCAGCTCGCCTTTTTCGTTAGTAATAATTGCTTCCCCCATAAAGGTGGTGCGACCATGGTGCAATATGGTGGAGGTGGCTATGGCACGCTCGCCCTCCCGCAAGCCCTTTAAAAAGTTCATGGTCATGTCCACAGTCACAACCCGTTTGCCATAAACAAAGCAGGTGAGGCCAATGCAGGTATCGGCCAAGGTGGACAGGGACCCGCCATGGGCAATGCCGTAAATATTGGTTAAGGCTCGCGTAATGGGCATGGACATAATGATGTGTGGCTTCTTAACGTCATCAATACGCATCCCACAGTTTTTGGCAAATTCATTAGCTAGGCAGCGTTCATTTAAGTAATCCCTAATTTCTTCATTAGTCAATTATCTTCACCTCTTTTTCGTATAAGCTAAAGCTAGCACAAATCATTTTTTAAACTTATTTGAAACTAAAAGATATTATCCTTAAAGCATGCCAATAATTAGTTATTATTATATCATAAAAGGGCGTGTTCGTCTAAAGTATGTAACCCTTCTATACGCAAAATAATAAGGTATTTCTTGGTTGTGGGAGGTGGTTTTAATAGAAACGATGTAGAAAAATTATTTACTAATAATTCTTATCAAAATATCTTGACAGAAAGTAAGTTTTGGTATATTATATTAATAAAGAAGTATTATCCATTGGAAGGGATAACAAAGCTCTAAACGCAGCTAGCGTTCAGAAATATAATTGAAAAGAGGTCAAGGAAATGAGGAGTCAAACTACATTTGATTTACAGTATGCACATCGTTTTTATGGTTTTAAGGGTGAAGCTCAATATCTTCACGGCCACACCGGCACTTTGACTATTGAAGTAGAGGATACCGTAAATGCAGGCGTTAATATGGTATTCCCGTGCAATGAGATCCAAAAAATTGCTTGGGATGTATTGAAGAATTTTGACCACGCTCTCGTTCTCCGTCAGGACGACCCGCTGCTGCCTGCTATCCTCGACGTATACGAAAAGCAAGGCATTAAGAATGGACATCCGCAAAACACCATGAAGGGTGTGGCTTTCTCCAATGAGCTGTGCACCGCTTATCCTGACTGCCGCATCGTGGTTACCAAGGAAACCATGACTGTTGAAGGCATGATTAAGATGGTATATGCATTGCTGAAGGATAAGCTGAACATTGCTAAGATTACCTTTACTAGCGGTGTCAATGTAGCTTCTGAAGAATATGCCGTTAAAGAATCTGTTGACCGTTGCCCGCTGTGCGGCATTGCTCTTGAAAACGGCGTTTGCCCGAAATGCGGCTTCAAAAAAAGATAAAATAACCTAAGCATTATTGATACTCTCGCTTAAAAGACCCTCTCGGCTACGGCTGAGAGGGTTTTTTGTTGGGTGGCATGGTTGGGCAGGAGAGCTCAATTTGCGCTATACTTTAAAGGCTCTCTTTGAAGGCCCCTTTGGCACAGGCTATCCTGTAGAACACGCTGAGCGCAAGCGCAGAGACACTATGCTTTTGAAGCAGTTAAAGGCTCAGAGCCAGAAGGAAATGGCAAACTTTTTAGCGGTAGTGGACAAGGAGCTGCTCAATAAGGTTTGCAGAAATTCAAACGTGCAGAAGCTTCTGCAATTAGATAAATCATGATATAACAAAAGCACTACCTTTGGATTTTAAATCACGGGTAGTGCTTTTGTTAATGGTAAAATAAAAATACAGAATTGGGGGTGAGGACAAAAATATGCTTTCGCATTCCTATGCATTATACAGTTCTCTTTTTGATAAATATAAATACTAAACCGCTGAGGCCCATCAGCAGGGGATAGAAGCAGTAAGGGATAATATCAAAGGGAGTGAGCTTAGTAAGGCTGGCTGCTGCCAAAAGCTGGGCGCCATAAGGAATGAGGCCCTGCCCCATGGAGCTAAACATATCCAGCAGTGATGCGCTGCGACGGGGCGTTACCCCGAAATCAGTGCTAATGTCCTTGGCAATGGGGCCTGCCATAACAATAGCCACAGTGTTATTGGCGGTGCACACATCCACCAGCAGGGCCAGGGCTGCAATACCCAGCTCTCCACCCTTTTCATCGCTAATGCGGCTCTTGATAAAGTTCAAGACGAAATCGATACCGCCGTGCTCCTTAACCAAGGTGATGATGCAAGCCACTATAACGGAAATTACAGTAATATCGTACATAGAGTAGATGCCTGCACCCACATGGGCAAACATTTTGCTGGCGGTGAAGGTGCCTGTAGCTAGGCCCACAGCCATGCTGAGCACGGTGCCGGTGATTAAAATTACAAAAACATTGATGCCGATAATAGCGCCTACCAGAACCACCAAGTAGGGCACAACCTTCATCAGGCTGTAATCAAGGCTGCCCTCCACATGAAATTCTCCGGTCTGTCCCAGGAACAGGAAGAGGCCCAGAGTAATGAAGGCAGCAGGCAGGATAATTTTAAAATTCTCACGGAATTTGTCCCGCATGTCGCAGCCTTGGGTTTTGACGGCGGCAATGGTGGTATCGGAAATAATGGACAGGTTGTCACCAAACATGGCGCCACAGACCACGGCACCGGCGCAAATGGCCATGGAAAAGCCAGTCTTCTCACTGATGCCGGCAGCAATGGGAGCCAGCGCCGTAATCGTACCCACGCTAGTACCCATGGATATGGAAATAAAGCAGCCAATAACAAAAAGTCCCGCTACTGCCATGCCACCCGGCAAGATGGAAAGGCCCAGGTTTACAGTGCTTTCCACGCCACCTGCGGCGCGCACAGCACCGGAGAAGGCGCCTGCTGCGAGGAAAATAAGGCACATAGTCAGAATGTTTTCATCGCCAACGCCCGTAGAGCACAGGCGCAACTTTTGGATAAAGCTTAGCTTTTTGTTTTGAGCAAAGGCCACAATCAGGGCAATCAAAAAGCCTACAATAGCGGGCATGCTGTAAAAGTCACCTGTAAGTACGCCCGAGCCGATAAAAATCAATAAAAATACTAGGATAGGTAAAAGCGCAATGGCGCTCCCCTTTTTGTTCGTTTTACTCATAAAAGTACACATCCCCTTTGTCTTCTTTGAATAGAGTTTTTCGTATTTGTCTTCTGTTATTATACCAAGCCAAAAGTTTTTGCGCAATGAAAACCCTATAATTATAAGTGTTTTAGGTGTTTTAGCTGCAGGCAGTGGCTTTGCTGCATTGCCTAAAGATGTTAAGAGCGTTATAATAGAAGCAAACGTTTTATGAAACTAAGCTTAATTTAAGGAGTATTCTTATGTCAAAACAAGGCTTTCTTCCCATTTTGGCCTTGGCACTAGGCCATTTGGTTACCGATATGCAGGCGGGCGCCCTACCCATAGTCCTGCCCCAGCTCAAGGAAATGTTTAGCTTAAGCTATTCGCAGCTTGCTTCCATTGTTTTGGTACAAAACATTATGTCCTCCGTGATTCAGCCTGCCTTTGGCTATCTTACTGATAAACGCTCCATGCCCAAGCTTTTGCCCGTCTGCGCTGCCATGGCGGGAGCAGGCTTTGCCTTCGTTGGCTGGGTTTCCACCTACACATTATTGCTCTGCACAGTTGTTACCATTAGTTTAGCCAGTGCCACCTATCATCCCCAAGCCTCCAAAACAGTCAACTTTTTGAGCGATGACTCCAACCGCACGCAAAATATGGGTATCTTTTCCTTAGGTGGCAATGCAGGCATGGCCGTGGGCTCCATCTTGATGACCTTTCTTATGAGCCTTGACGGGGGCATCCATAACACAGTGTATTTTGTACTGCCGGGGCTTTTGGTCTTTGGTCTGATGACCAAGAGCATGGGCGCTTATGAACGGGCTAATGTGGAGCACGCTGCTCAGCAGGCCCAAAAGGTGGCCAAGGGTACGGCGGAAAAGCTGTCCTATTTCGGTCTCTTTTTGATTCTCTTTTATATTTTCATGCGTTCCTCTATACATGTGGGCATTTCTACCTATATGCCTATTTTCTACATGAAGTTCCGCAATTTTGAGCCTGTTTTTGCTAGCAGCCTTGTATCGGGCTTCTTGCTGGGCGGTGTGGCAGGTACTTATGTGGGCTCCGTGCTCAGTGATAAGCTGGGGGCACGCAAGATTCTTTTAGGCTCCATTGCCTGCAGCATTCCTGCCATTTATGCTATCACTGCGGCCACCACTCCCTGGCTGGCCATGGCAGCAGTTGTAACCGCAGGCTTCTGCATTATCGGCTCCTTTGCCACGACGATTATTCTGGCTCAGTGCATGATGCCCAATAATGTGGGCATGGCTTCGGGGCTTACCATCGGCTTTAGCGTGGGCCTGGGCGGCTTTGGCGTTGCCATTTTAGGCTATCTGGCCGATACCTATGGTCTGCCCTTTGTGATGCAGCTTTTAGTTTGGCTGCCCGTCGTAGCTGCGCTAGTAGCCACCCATATCCCCATCCCCAAGGATTTGCAAAAATAAGAAATACATAACAAAAGCACTACTCTAGGCTTATCACCTACAGTAGTGCTTTTTGCATGCCTGCCCACAAAAGTCGCATAATGTAGCGCAGGCCATATAAAATTGTCTAGGTAATGCCTTAGCGTATTTGTAGCTAGGTCTGCAACGCTTTAAGCTTACTCGTTAACCTTGTACCAGAAGGGACGCAGGAAGTGCAGGTAGCAGGTTTCGTCAGCCTCAGGACCGGGGTCACGACGACCGATTTGTACGCGCACCTCTTGGTCGCCAATCTTTACCAAATAGTCCACGATTTCGCCCAGGAAGGCTTTGCGGATTACGTGGCCGCGCACGCCGTTGGGGTCATTGGCATTGGTGAAGCGGATTTCGGTAGGACGGCTAGCCAGGTTAAACATTTCCTCGGCTTTCATGCGGTCGGGCACGATGAGACCGCTGGGCAGCTTGTGCTCGGAGCCCTTAATATAGGCATCATTGCCCTTCCACACAACGTCGGTGAAGCTGGAAACGCCGATGAAGCTAAATACAAACTTGTTCTTGGGGTTGTTATAAACATCCAAGGGGGAGTCGATTTGCTGCATAACGCCGAGCTTCATAACCAAAATGCGGTCGGACAGTGCCATAGCCT
>USBV01000004.1 GCA_900553055.1 uncultured Phascolarctobacterium sp. | reverse complement strand
TGGATATATTATTCTTGATATTCTCCTTTACGCCAAAGCCTAAGCTGACCATAGCGATAACGGCGCCAACGCCGATGATAATACCCAAAAGCGTCAAAAAGGTGCGTAGCTTGTTAGAAATCATGCCATCCAGAGCCATTTTTATTGATTCGTTAAACATGACTTCACCTTCTTTCGTCGCTCACCAGCTTGCCATCGCGCATCACCAAAATGCGCTTGGTCTGCTCGGCAATATCAGGCTCATGGGTTACCATTACTACAGTTTTGCCTTGATCGTTCAAATATTTAAAGATATCCATAATCTCATAGCTGGACTTGGTATCGAGGTTACCAGTAGGCTCATCCGCCATAATAATGGCAGGATTATTAATAAGAGCCCGCGCAATGGCCACCCTCTGGCGCTGACCGCCGCTCATCTCCATGGGCTTATGCTCCAAGCGAGAGCCTAAGCCTACAGCCTCGAGCGCCTTTTTAGCGCGCTCCATACGCTCCTCCTCACCCACACCTGCATAAACCAAAGGCAGGGCTACATTGCCCTGCGCTGTTAGCTTGCTCAGCAAATTGAAGTTTTGGAAAACAAAGCCAATCTTCGCATTACGCGTGTGCGCCAGCTCGTCATCATTATAGCCGGCTATTTCCTTGCCATCTAAGTAATATTCGCCGCTGGTGGGCCTATCAAGGCAGCCCAAAATATTCATCATCGTCGATTTGCCGCTGCCGGAAGGGCCCATAATGGCGGTGAATTCACCAAAATCAATGGATACATTCACGTGGTCCAGAGCATGCACAATGCTATCGCCCATAATATAGGTTTTCATAATATCCTTAAGCTGGATAACTGCCATAGCGATCACTCCTTAATGCATGGGCGGCCCCATCCGGTTACTATTCGTCTGCTTAGCCACAGCCTTCTTCACCAGCAGCTTCTCGCCCTCCTGCAAGGTAGCACCGGTTACAATAATATTGCTATCATTGCTCAAGCCAAGGGTTACCTCCACATCCTTGGTTTCCTTGGTCTTCTCGTTGTAGACCTTTACATAACGACGCTTGCCTTCGGTATAAACACAATTCAGTGGCACCATGGTTACATCCTTTGCCTCGCTAATAATAAAATCAGCGCGAGCAGTCATGGTCGGCAGCAGCTTGCCCTTGGCATCATCAACAGTTACATAAACCTTATAATAAATAACGTTATTTTCCGTAGTTGCTTTTTTAGAAAGCAGACGCACCGTGCCCGTAAAGGTTTCTTCGGGATAAGCGTCCACAGTGAACTTCACCTTTTGTCCTTCCTTAACCTGACCAATATCGGACTCGTCCACCAGAGCTTCGATTTCCATATTATCCAGGGTAGCAACACTCATGATAACCTGAGGAGTGCTGATACCGGAGCTGATGGTTTGGCCTACGGGCGTGGGCTTACCGATAATATAACCACTGATGGGTGTGGTAATCACAGTATCGTTAACATCGGAGGCAGCCTTTTCGTAATTGCTCAAGGCCACCAAATAGTCGGCATAGGCTGCATCATAGGTTGCCTGGCTAATCGCACCACGATTGAGCAAATCACGGTCACGCTTATAGGTGAGCTGGGCATTGGTCAGCTTGGCCTGCATTTGCGCCAGCGTAGCCTTTAAAGAGGTTGCATCCAAACGAACCAAAACATCGCCAGCGTTAACATGCTGATTCTCCTTCACCAAAACCTCCACGATGCGACCGGTAATCTTGGAGCTAATGTCCACATTATCCAGCGCGGTCAAGGAGCCTGTAGCAGATACTGTTTCTGTTAAGTCGCCACGGGTAACGCGGCCAATCTTCACCGTTTGCGCCTCCGCTTGCGTGCTTTGATAATATTTGTAGCCGCCGTAGCTGCCGGCAAGCACCAAGGCTGCTACGATAATCATATACTTATTTTTTTGTAAAAACTTCAACATAGCAATCCCTCATTTATCTATTTTCTTTTTATTATATACCTTTCCTCCTTTTGAGGTCAAAATAATCATACCAAGAAGATATGTCTTTTTTATGACACTTTGGCAAAAAAACATAAAAAAGAGGGTGCGCTTCGCGCACCCTCTTAGGGGAGTTGCAGTGGAAAATTATTTAACAGGACCAATCATAGCCAGCATGGTACCAGCTGCAACTGCGGTACCAATAACGCCTGCAACGTTCGGGCCCATAGCATGCATCAGCAGGAAGTTAGCAGGATTGCATTTTTGGCCAACTTTTTGAGATACACGAGCAGCCATAGGAACTGCAGATACGCCTGCAGAACCGATCAGCGGGTTGGTTTGGCCGCCATCCAGTTTGCACATCAGGGTACCGAAAAGAGCGCCCATTGCAGTACCAGCAATGAATGCTACCAGGCCCAAGCAGATGATCAGGATGGTTTGATAGTTCAAGAAAGACTCAGCGGACATGGTGCAGCCAGTACCAGTAGCCAGCATGATGGTTACGATGTTCATCATAGCGTTTTGAGCGGTGTCAGACAGACGATCCAAGCAGCCTGCTTCTTTGAACAGGTTACCAAGCATCAGCATACCAATTAATGCGGTTACGGAAGGTAACAGCAAGGAGATGATGATGGTGCACATGATGGGGAATGCGATCTTTTCGAAACGAGAAACCGGACGCAATTGTTTCATAACGATCTTGCGGTCATGTTCAGTGGTGCACAGCATCATGATAGGAGGCTGAATCAGGGGAACCAGAGACATGTAGGAATAAGCAGCTACAGCGATAGCGCCCAACAGTTGGGGAGCCATTTTAGCAGCCAGGTAGATAGAAGTCGGGCCGTCAGCACCACCGATGATACCGATAGCAGCAGCTTCTTGTACGGAGAAGCCCAGCAACATAGCGCCGAGCAGAGCTACGAATACACCGCCTTGTGCAGCAGCACCAAGCAGCAAGGTTTTGGGGTTAGCCAGCAGAGGACCGAAGTCGGTCATAGCGCCTACGCCCAAGAAGATCAACGGAGGGAATACTTCGTGGTGAATGCCGTATGCGATTACGGACATAACGCCAGGTTGTTCGAAACCGTTTTTAGGAATGTTAGCCAGAATACAACCAAAAGCGATCGGAGAGAGCAGCAGGGGCTCAAAGCCTTTGCCGATAGCCATGTACAGAAGAACAAGACCAACGATGATCATGATAACATGGCCGCCAGTCAGAGCGGAGAAACCGGAATCTGCCCAAACGGATGCTAAAGCAACGAGAAATGCTTCCATTTAATATCCTCCCAATTTTCAATTTGTGGAAGGCCTCCGGGATAGAGGCCCTCCAAAGGATCAGGGTACTAAGTTAATTTAAAACTGATATTGCGAACTATCAGCTAAAAATTACATAACGATCATAACGTCGCCGGTACCAACAGTTTGGCCTGCGGAAACGCGAACGTCGGATACAGTGCCGTCAGCCGGAGCCATGATTTCGTTTTGCATCTTCATAGCTTCCAGAATCATCAGAACGTCGCCAGCTTTAACTGCGTCACCAACTTTAACGTTAACGGACAGAACTTTGCCGGGCATCGGAGCGGAAACGGTGGTAGCGCCAGCAGCAACCGGAGCAGCAGCTTTCGGAGCCGGAGCAGCTTTCGGAGCAGAAGCTACAACGCCAGCTTCTTCAACTTCAACTTCGTATGCGGTACCATTAACGGTGATAGTATACTTTTTCATGGATATAATCCTCCTTAAAATCTCGATTTTTTTTAAAAATTAAAATTGCAAACTTGCAAATCTTTAATGCATTAGAGCATTAGAAGCATTCTTTACGAACGCTGATAGCTTCAGCACGAGCATTTACATTCCAAGCATCGGATTTTACACGACGGATGCAAGCGATTTGTTCAGCGCTGCAACCGCATGCTGCTACTGCTGCTGCGATAACAGCGATAATTTCGCTGTCATCTTGTACCGGTGCAGCAGCAACTGCTGCCGGTGCCGGAGCTGCTGCCGGGGTAGGAGCTACTGCCGGTTTAGCAACTTTTTTTTTAGTCGGATCGATTACTTGCAGAAGGCTCATCATAACGCCCAACGCAATCAGAACGCCGAATACGATGGTCATGTTGATCAGAGCGATCAGCCAAGGGTTAGTGGTAACAGGACCCATTTATTTCACCTCATCTTATCTTAAAATAGGGTTTAAGCGCTAAGCAGCTTGTGAATTACAAAGGAATGTTGCCGTGGCGTTTTGCCGGACGGGTTTCGCGTTTGCTTTCCAGCATTTGCAGAGCGTTGATGATGGTGGGACGAGAGTTTTTCGGTTCGATAACCATGTCAACCATGCCGCGCATTGCTGCTTGGTACGGAGTAGCGAAGTTCTCGATGTATTCTTTGGTCTTAGCTTCAACATCAGGATCTTTCTTGAAGATGATGTTAGCAGCGCCAGCAGGACCCATTACAGCGATTTCAGCGGTCGGCCATGCAATAACTTGGTCAGCGCCCAGGTCTTGAGAGCACATTGCCAGGTAGGAACCGCCGTAAGCTTTACGGGTTACCAGAGTAATTTTGGGAACAGTTGCTTCGGAGTAAGCATACAGCATCTTAGCGCCGTGACGGATGATGCCGCCGTATTCTTGGTTGCAGCCAGGCAGGAAGCCAGGAACGTCAACCAGGTTCAGCAGAGGAATGCCGAAAGCGTCGCAGAAGCGGATGAAACGAGCCGCCTTGTCCGAGGCATCGATATCCAGCCATAACTTTCGGTTGGTTAGCAATGATACCGATGGTTTGACCATCCATACGAGCAAAGCAAGTGATGATGTTGGTTGCCCAGTATTTTTGGTTTTCATAGAATTCGCCGTTATCAACGATGGATTTGATAACTTCATACATATCGTATGCTTGGTTGGAGTTGTCCGGCAACAGAGTGTTCAGTTTGTCGTCGGTACGCATCGGATCGTCACCAGTTTCAACAATCGGAGCACCTTCCATGTTGTTGGAGGGCAGGAAGCTGAGCAGGTAACGGATTTGTTGCAGGCAGTCTTCGTCGTTTTCAGCAGCGAAGTGAGCAACACCGGAAGTGCTGTTGTGGGTCATAGCGCCGCCCAATTGTTCTTGGGTTACGTCTTCACCGGTTACGGACTTAACAACTGCAGGGCCGGTAATGAACATCTTGGAGGTGTTCTTAACCATGTAGATGAAGTCGGTCAGAGCAGGGCTGTATACAGCGCCGCCTGCGGAGGGACCCATGATAGCGGAAATTTGGGGAATAACGCCGGAAGCGATGGTGTTTTCGAAGAAGATCTTACCATAGCCAGCCAGAGCGTCGATAGCTTCTTGGATACGAGCACCGCCGGAATCGTTCAGGCCAACCAACGGAGCGCCCATTTTCAGAGCCAGGCGTTGAACCTTAACAATCTTAGCAGCATGCATTTCGCCAAGAGAGCCGCCTTCTACAGTGAAGTCTTGTGCGAATACATAAACCAGACGGCCATCTACAGTGCCGTAACCGGTGGTAACGCCTTCACCCGGAAGTTCTTTCTTTTCTTGACCGAAGTTGGTGCAACGATGACGAACGAAACGGTCCAATTCTACGAAGGAACCTTCGTCGAGCAGTGCAGCGATTCTTTCGCGAGCAGTCATTTTGCCAGCTTCATGTTGTTTAGCAACACGTTTTTCGCCGCCAGCAGCCAGAATTACTTCGGCTTTTTTGAGCATTTTCTCAATTCTTTCTTGAGTAGACAAATCTTACACCTCCATCATATTTGGGAGAACAAATTTATATACATATGCTGAAGGCATATCACTTGTATGCCTTCAGCACAATGTATCAAAAATAATTTAACCTAAATCTTTTAATTTACCAGCTAAGCTTGTAAATTAGTCAACATAGGTAGCCATGGGTTGGCAGATTTCCAACAGGCAGCCAGCAGATTTCGGATGAATGAAAGCAATCTTCATTTGGCCAGCACCATTGCGGGGAGCTTTGTCGATCATGCGAACGCCAGCAGCTTGCAGGTCAGCAATAGCAGCTTTGATGTCGTCAACGCGCAGAGCCATATGTTGGATGCCAGGGCCGTTCTTAGCAACATATTTGCCGATAGGGCCATCGCCGTTTTCGGTAATGTCAACGAGGAGTTCGATCAGGGTTTCGCCGCAGGGAACGAAAATGGTAGCAACGCCTTGTTCTTTAACTTCTTCGGTACCGGTAGCTTTTAAGCCCAGAGCCTCAGTGTAAATTTTAGCAGCTTCTTCCAGAGTACCAGCGCAAGCTACGCCGATGTGGTCAACGCAAATAGTTTTGAATGCCATAATAAATTCCTCCTAAAAAATGTAATTTTGGTGGTTTTATTTCAAAACTTTACCAACAATATCATCAACGACAGAGTAAGGTTCAATCTCACGGGATTGCATCTTAACAACAAGATCGTCAAATTCCTGAGTTTGAATAACTTCTTTGTCGATGTAGCGATTTACACGGTCATTGAGCATAGCCTCAACTTCGTTTTTAATACGTTTCTTGCGGATATCGTTCAATTTACCGGAATCAATTAAATATGCCTTGTGAGCCTCGATGGAGTCCACAACAGCCTCTATACCTTCACCCTTGCTAGCAATGGTCCTGTTAATCGGAGGACGCCAGCCAACATGTTCGGGATTTAATTCGAGCATCATTTCAATCTCAATGTTGAGCTTGTCTGTACCTTCACGGTCAGCTTTGTTAATCGTGAAAAGGTCACCGATTTCAAGTATACCTGCTTTAATAGCCTGGATGTCATCGCCCATACCGGGGATAACAACAACCATGGTGGTATCTGCGGTCTTAACAATATCAACCTCAGATTGGCCTACACCTACGGTCTCGATAATGATTACGTCCATGCCATAAGCGTCCATTAATTTTACAGCGTCACCTGCTTTTTGAGACAGGCCGCCAAGGCTGCCACGGGTAGCCATAGAACGAACGAAGATGCCTTCATCCGCCATCAGATCCATCATTCTAATACGGTCACCAAGAATAGCACCGCCAGAATACGGGCTAGTGGGGTCAATCGCTACGATGCCTACAGTTTTACCGCGTTTGCGATATTCTTTAGCAAGTTTATCAGTTAAAGTACTTTTACCAGCACCCGGAGGGCCAGTGATACCAATTACATAAGCATTACCAGTATGAGGATAGATCTCTGTCATAATTTTGACAGCGTCATCGTATTCATTTTCAACAGCAGTGATTGCCTTAGATAATGCAAGACGAGAATGATTTAATAATTTATCTACTATTTCCATAGTTCACACCGCCTTGTCAGATTGTGAATATTTGATAAGGCAAGCCGGGACAAACCCGGCTTGCACTTATAGGTTAGGGATAAAATTATTTTACGTTAGCGTTGATGCATTCAACAATTTTGCTGGTCGGGGTGCCAGGAGTGAATACTTCAGCGATGCCAGCAGCTTTCAGGCCGGGGATGTCAGCGTCAGGAATAACGCCGCCGCCGATAACCAGAACGTCGTTCAGGCCTTTTTCCTTCAGCAGTTCAACTACTTTCGGGAACAGGGTGTTGTGAGCGCCGGACAGCAGGGACAGAGCAACAACTTGTACGTCGTCTTGCAGAGCAGCTTCAGCGATTTGTTCCGGGGTCAGACGGATACCGGTGTAGATAACTTCGAAACCAGCGTCGCGCAGAGCACGAGCAACTACTTTAGCACCGCGGTCATGGCCGTCCAGACCGGGTTTAGCAACTAAAACTTTAATGTTAGCCATTGTAAAATACCTCCGTATATGTTAGTGTTTACAAATTAGAGAGTGGTATGAGGTTGGTATTCGCCGAATACTTTTCTCATAACGCCGCAGATTTCACCTTCGGTAGCATATGCACGAACTGCGTCGAGGATCAAAGGCATCAGGTTTACAGATTCGTCTGCGCAACCAGCTTCCAAAGCTTTCAGAGCAGCTTCAACAGCAGCGTTGTCGCGGCGAGCTTTCAGAGCAGCAATCTTTTCAGCTTGCAGTTTGCCTACAGAGCCGTCTACGCGCAGCAGGTTCTTCGGAGGTTCTTCCTCTTGGGTGAATTTGTTAACGCCAACGATGATACGGTCGCCTTTTTCAATTTCCATTTGCCATTTGTAAGCGGAATCTTGAATTTCTTTTTGGATGTAGCCTTTAGCGATAGCTTCCGGAGCGCCACCAATTTCGTCGATCTTTTCGATGTATTCCCAAGCTTCTTTCTCGATCTTGTCGGTCAGAGCTTCTACATAGTAGGAGCCGCCCAACGGGTCAACGGTGTCAGCCAGGCCGGATTCGTAAGCAACGATTTGTTGGGTACGCAGAGCGATGGTTACAGACTCAGTGGTCGGCAGTGCCAAAGCTTCGTCCTTGGAGTTGGTGTGCAGGGATTGGGTGCCACCCATAACAGCAGCAGCGGTTTGCAGAGCAACACGAACGATGTTGTTGTTCGGTTGTTGAGCGGTCAGCATGGAGCCAGCGGTTTGGGTATGAACGCGCAGCATCATGGATTTAGCTTTCTTAGCGCCAAAACGCTCTTTCATAACTTTGGACCATACACGACGAGAAGCGCGGAATTTAGCAACTTCTTCAAGTACGTTGTTATGAGCATTCCAGAAGAAGGACAGACGGCCAGCGAAAGCGTCAACGTCCAGACCAGCTTTGATAGCAGCTTCTACATAAGCAATGCCGTCAGCGATGGTGAATGCGATTTCTTGAGAAGCGGTGGAACCAGCTTCACGAATGTGGTAACCGGAAATGGAGATGGTGTTCCACAGGGGTACGTTCTTGGAGCAATATTCGAAAATATTGGTGATCAAACGCATGGAGGGTTTCGGCGGGAAAATGTAGGTGCCGCGAGCTGCATACTCTTTCAGAATATCGTTCTGAATGGTGCCGCGCAGTTTGTCAGCGGAAACGCCTTGTTTTTCAGCAACTGCAATGTACATAGCCAGCAGTACGGAAGCAGGAGCGTTGATGGTCATAGAGGTGGAAACTTTGTCCAAAGAGATTTGGTCAAACAGGATTTCCATATCTGCCAGGGAGTCAATAGCTACGCCTACTTTACCAACTTCGCCTTCAGCCATCGGATCGGTGGAATCATAACCGATTTGGGTCGGCAGGTCGAATGCGCAGGACAGGCCGGAACCACCGTTAGCCAGCAGGTAACGATAACGTTTGTTGGATTCTTCAGCGGTGGAGAAACCAGCATACATACGCATGGTCCAGAAACGGCCACGATACATGGTGGGTTGTACGCCACGGGTGTAAGGATATTCACCAGGGAAGCCCAATTTGGTCATGTAGTCAAAATCTTCACCAAGATCAATCGGGGTGTACAGTCTGTTAGGAACCAGGTTTGCGCGTTCAGGGTTTTTTACCAGTTTAGCTTCAACGTCAGCGGCGTATTTTGCTAAACCAGCCTTAATTTCTTCAAATGCCATTCTCAAATCCTCCTTAAATATTTGGTTTGCATATTTCGGATTGGACGGATCCGAAATCATGGTGAGAGTGTCCGTCAAAGACGGTGTATGGCAAAGCCATAAGGCCTCGTCAACATTTTTATTTATACTTGCCGATGGGACTCACACCCACCGGCAAGTACATTACATAGTTTACAATATTTTTGAAAACTTCTCAAGTAGATTCTTAAGATATTTTCAAATTATTTTTCCATGGTGCCGGTTTCGTTGAAACGGGTATGGAAGGAGAAAGCTTCGCTCAGGATGTGCGGGGTTTGGCTGTTCTTGCAAGCTTCGCATGCACGATGGAAGTAATCCAGCAGCATCGGTTGATATTTCGGGTTAGCAATCTTGTCGATGATAACCAGAGCGCGTTCTTTCGGGGACAGGCCACGCAGGTCAGCTACGCCGCGTTCGGAAACGATAACATCAACGTCATGCTCGGTGTGGTCAACATGGCTGCAGAAAGGAACTACGGAAGAGATAGCGCCGCCTTTTGCCAAGGAGGTGGTGAAGAATACGGTCAGGAAGCCGTTACGAGCATAGTCGCCGGAGCCGCCGATACCGTTCATCAGCTTGGTGCCGCAGATATGAGTGGAGTTAACGTTGCCATAAATATCAACTTCGATAGCGGTGTTCATAGCGATAACGCCGATACGACGAGCAACTTCCGGGCTGTTAGCAACTTCTTGCGGACGCAGGATGATGTACTTCTTGTATTTGTCTACGTTCTCGTAGAATTTCTTCAGGCATTCAGGAGACGGGCTCAGAGCGGTGCCGGAGCAAACGCGCAGTTTGCCAGCGTCGATCAGGTCGAACATACCGTCTTGGATAACTTCGGTGTAAACGGTCAGGTCTTCGAAATCGGAGTTAACCAGACCATTGATAACTGCGTTAGCTACGGAGCCTACGCCGGATTGCAACGGCAGCAGGTTCTTCGGCAGACGGCCAGCAGCAACTTCAGCTTTGAAGAAGTCAACCAGGTTTTTGCCCATCTTTTGAGCGTCTTCGTCGATAGCGCCCAGAGGACGAACTTTATCGGTGATGTCGCAAGGAACAACAGCAACGATCTTTTCAACTTCTACAGGAACATACGGAGTGCCGATGATGTCTTCCGGAGCGCAAACGGGGATAGGTCCACGGTTCGGGGGATCCAGAGGAACATAGGAGTCATGCATGCCTTCCAGTGCAACCGGTTGAGTTACGTTTACTTCAACGATAACTTTCTTAGCGGATTGAACATAGGAAGAGGTGTTGCCCATGGAGGTGGTCGGGATCAGGCCAACTTTGCCTTCGCCCAGGTCGATGATTTTGCAAGCTTCAACGATTGCAACATCAACGTCACGGCGGTTAGCCATGAAGCCATAACGGGTCATTTGAGCAACATGGCTCAGATGCAGGTCAGTGTATTTAACTTGGCCAGCATTGATAGCTTTACGCATATCATTGTTGGTTTGGTAAGGCATACGACGGTCAACGATGCCTGCTTGGGTCATAGCGGTATCCATTTCAGGACCTACGGATGCGCCAGTCCAAACGTTGATTTTGAAAGGAGTTTTTTTGCCTTTTTCAGCAAGAGCCAGAGGTACAGCTTTCGGATAGCCAGACGGGGTAAAACCACTGGTACCTACGTTGTCACCATCATGTACAAATTCTGCAGCAGCTTCAGCGCTCATAACTTTGCCAGCTACTACGTCAACAATGCGATCTTTAATGTCGATCATGTTTACCTTCCTCCTTATAATTAGGACATTGTGTTTATAAAAGGGAGAATCCCTTTTTGCTTATAACTCATCTGCTGTTCCCAAATAAGAACCACCAGATAAGGTATTGCCTTGGTCAAGTATTTCACAAAGACTTCATACTTAACTATATTGTGTTTTCGACATAGCAAGAAAAACTCCTGCTAGAGTCGAGAATTTTTTATAATTACTTTTCCCTTTTCTGCTACAATTATAACACATTTCAGCAGAAACTTCACTTATTTTTCGGAAAAATTTTCCATGCTGCCCTTAGCAGTAGTTCACTCCGCGGACATTTTAAGAGCTTAACGACTAATATAATACCAATAAAATTGTAACATAGCAAGCTTTTTCTTTACAAAATTACGAAATAAATTTGTGAACGCCGTGTATTTCTGGCTTTTTTGTATTGTTTCAGCAGGACATTTACCATGGATTTTTATGCATTTCTTTTGTTTGCGCACAAAAGATTAGCTGTACTAGAAAATTCCTGTCTCTTTTTTCACAAAGAATACAGCTTCTCTATTTTTAAATTATTTTCGTAAATCGGTTAGTTTTTTCAAAATGACCCGTCAGTCATCTTAGTTTTAAACGCTTTTCCTTACTTTTTGCCCACTCCAAGCGCATACATCTTGCCAATCAATTCAAAAGCAGGCTCATCAGTAGCGGCAACAACGATATCATTCACATTGGCCTTGTGCAGTGTTTCTTCAGCAACAGGGCCATCACCAGCTACAATAACGCAGGAAAGGCCGATTAAAGAGGCTACAGCAGCTACATTTTGGTGTCCCTGCATAGTTACCCACACCATACCGGGCTGTGCCTGGCCCATGGCATTGCTCAGCAGGTCACTGGCATAGCCACCCTCCACCTCTGCATATAACGCATCCTCTGATACATCCTTAGTTAACAATTTCAAATTCAATACATCTAAAAGCTCTTTAACCTTCATAGTCTTCATCCTCCGTATTGTTTAGCATTTTGGGTTCATGGTAGATAGGAATCTGCTTAGCCAGCTCCAGCATGCCCTGGGACAGCTTGTGCACGCTGGCACGCAGTTTAAAAATACAATCAATTTCGTGAGCCTTGCCCTGCACAATATCTTCGGCCAAGCCCTGACAGCTGGGAGCCCCACAAGCACCACAATCGAGCCCTGGCAACGAGCAGAGCACTTCCTCCATACGCTCGAATTTTTTCATAGCCTCCATAATGTCATCATCCAGCTGCATCATGGGGCGGGGCACCAAGCGCTTGCGATAGGCAGCCGAGGCCGGAAAATCCTGCAGCACCATTGTTCTCGCCATGGTCTTCTGTCTATCTGCAGGCTCCTGCTCCCGCAGTTGGCGGATACGCTGGCGCAAATTGCTTTCCGCCACGAATTTATTCTCAGCAGTTAGCAAACCTCCTAAACACCCACCCTGGCACGCATTACATTCCACATAATCCAGCTGGGGCATTTTATTCATAGAAATCTGCTCTAGGATTTCGTAAACATTATCGATGCCGTGAATAGCAAGGCCATTGCTTATCCCTGCCGAAGCTAGCTCACCCCCATAGGTTCCCCAGGCCAAGCCATAGGAAGAGCCGGTGCGCACATTCAATTCATGACTACCGCCCATGTTTTTTAAAAGCAGACCATAAATTTCACTCAGGCTAAAGCTGCCTGTAAGCTCGGTATGCTGCACATCCACGGATTGACGGATATTAGTTTCCTTGGACGGGCAGGGAGATATGAACCATACACCAATAAGCTCCGTGGGCAGCTGCTTACGCGCCGCTGCTTCGCGCTTCACATAAATAGCAGCAGCCTCTACCGGTGCCAAAACCGGCACTACCTGCTTAATCAGCTCAGGGAACTTGACCTGAATCAAGCGCATTACGGCAGGGCAGGTGCTGGAAATTAACGGTTTGCGCCCACCGGTATAATTCTTTAAATAGCTTTCTATTTCTTTGGCAATATATTCTGAAGCCAAGGACACATCAAAAATCTCGTCAAAGCCTAAATTTTGCAAGCCCTGCCAAATGTCCTCCAAAGGCACATTAGCCGGGAACTGGGAATAAAGGCTAGGTGCTGGCAGCACGATATTGTACGCAAATTTTGATAAGCCCTCCAGCATATCGGTCTTCACCGTAAAGGCATGATAGGGACAGCCACTGGCACAAGCGCCACAATCAATGCAGCGGTCTGCCAAAATTTCGGCTTTGCCATTGCGCACCCTAATAGCCTCCGTGGGACAGAGCTTGACGCAGGATACGCAGCCCTGACATTTCTCTCTATTGAGCTGTACCGAATGATAATACTTTGTAGGAGCCAATGCGTATCACCTCACTTTGCTCATTAGCATCAGCTTATAAATCTTCACTTTGATGGTTAAATTTCATCACAATGGTTGTACCCTCGCCCACCTTGGACTGGATATCAAATTTATCGGAGCATTTTTGCATATTTGGCAAGCCCATACCGGCACCAAAGCCCATTTGGCGCACGTAGTCAGGAGCTGTGGACCAGCCCTCCTGCAGTGCTTTATTGATATCGGGAATGCCGGGGCCCTTATCAGTAACAGTAATCACAGTCATGGTCGGGAAAACCTCCGCTGCCACGTTGCCACCGCCGGCATGAATAATCACATTCATCTCCGCTTCATAGGTGCCAATGGCGATGCGACGCACGCAGTCCGCAGGAATGCCCAAGCGCTGCAGCATCTTTTTGATTTTAGAGGATGCTTCGCCAGCTCTCTCAAAATCGCCCCCGGCACAATCAAAAGCCAATTTTACTGATTTATTATCACTCATTTCATTTACCTCTTCTACTACAGCCACGAATTCCGGCAGCATATAAAATGCCGCAGGCTTCAAACAAAGTATACTCCGTTAATAAAACCGGCAGCATATCCTCTACCGCAGCCTCCACTATATCTTGGTCTGGCACCTTACCGCGCACGAAAACTAATCCACTCAGCTCCGTCATATCGGCAGTGCGTACCACCTGCATATTGGTTAAACCTGTACATAGCAGCGTGTTGCTTTTGGTAAAGGCCAAAACATCGCTCATCATATCGCTGCCACAGCAGGATTCTATTTGGCGGTCAAGAAATTCTTCTCCCCCCAATACCCTAGCCTCCAGCAGCTTTTGTACTTCCCTTAGCTTCATACACATCGCTCCTGAAAATCTAATATATACTTTTACCCTATTATTGTACTCTGATTATTGGCAGATGTAAACAAGAAAAAAGTCGGAGCTGCTTTTTTCCTAAAAAAGCTCCGACTTTGTAAAGAATCATATAATCCGATCTATAAATTTGCTCTTGAAGAACTAAATATAATACTCTATCTGCTCCATTACCGCCGGCTTACGCGTCCTTTCGTTATAAATAATCACAGCCTCGCGCAAATCCTTCGGTCCCAAGGCATAAAGCTGCTCAGCTTCAGAATTAAAGCAGCTATCGGGAATAATTCTGTTATAATGCCACGGGTCCAGCTCTAGGCTAATTTCCGGATGGTCCGCAAAAAGCTCGGTGCTCAAATAGGGGTCAAAAGCAAGCACCACATCGTTGCCCTTGTCAGTGAGCAAAATAAAATGCCATTCATCAAGGAAAAGACGCACTACAACCACGCCATTGCATTGCAATGCTTGGTTTATTTTGCCACCGGGGCCAATGTAAACATCCCTGCCACTTACATATTCGCTGGAGATGGGCAAGCGACCGGTTTTGCCGTAGCCATCCATCCAATTGCTCAAATACATAATCGCCAGTCTGCTAGTACCGGAGCGACCTTCCTCGCCCTGCAAATTATAGCAATCAAGGCAGTACAGCATAATATTGCGAATGAGCTCCGGAGGAATATCCTCGCGCTCAAATAAAACATTTAACGCGTTCACTAGCGACGTGGGACCACAATCATAATTTGAAACCTGATAATGTAAGGGGATTTTCATCTTTGATAACCTGCCTTATACTCAATTCAGAGCGTTATACTATGATATAAATATAGAGCAGATTTTTGTATCTGTCAAGATGGACCTTTTATTTCTCAGCCTTTTGCTAGCATCTTGATAATATCATTTTATTAAATTTTGTTAAGGCCAGATAGCTTTGCCACAGCAGCTTTCAGCTGCTCCAAGCCCTTTAGCAGCGTTGCCCGCTGACAGGCCACATTGATGCGTTCATAGGGTTCGCCTTCAACGCCAAAGATGCCGCCGCCATCCAGCCATAGCTTTGCTTCATGCCACAACCATTGCTCCCGCTCGGCAGCCGTCATGCCCAGTGCGCTGCAGTCGAGCCACACCAGATAGGTGCCTTCGATGGGCAGCATTTTAATTTGCGGCAGCTGCTCTGCTAAATATTGCTCTACAAAAGCGATATTACTGCGAATATATGCCTTCACCTGCGTGAGCCATTCTTCGCCATAAGTATAGGCGGCTTGGCAGGCGACCAAGCCCAAGGTATTCAGCTGGCTGTAGCCTGCAGCATCGTTTTGCTTGCGCAGTGCACGACGCAGCTTTTTGTTAGGAATAAAGATATTGGACACCTGTAAGCCTGCCAGATTAAAGGTTTTGCTAGGTGCCGTGCAGACGATGCAGTTTTGTTCGTACTCTTTACCCAAAGTGGCAAAGGGAGTGTGCACATTATCATCCCAAACGAAATCAGAATGAATTTCATCGCTCACAGTGATAACGTTGTACTTCAAGCACAAATCGCCCACCTTGCGTAGCTCTGCTTCGGTCCACACGCGTCCCACGGGATTATGGGGTGAGCAAAGGAACATCAGCTTTACCTTTGGGTCGGCCAGTTTTTGCTCCAAATCAGCAAAATCCATTTCATAATGACCATTTTTGAGTATTAAGGGAGAATTCACCACCTCACGTCCATTATCCTTGATAACCTCGGTGAAGGAATAATACACTGGCTGCTGCACTAAAACTCCCTCTCCCGGCTCTGTGAAGGCCTTCACAGCCACGGCCAGAGCGAAGACTACGCCCGGTGTTTTGATTAGCCAAGGTCTTTGCACCTGCCAATGAAAATGCTTGTTATACCATTTTTGCAGAGCGTCAAAATAAGGGTCCGTGGCCTCGCTGTAGCCAAAAATTCCATGCTGACAGCGTTGCACCAAAGCCTCTGTAATTTCCTGCGCGATAGGAAAATCCATATCCGCTACCCAAAAGGGCAGCACATCCTGGGGGCGACCTCTTTGTACAGCAAAATCATATTTCAAACAGTCAGTATTACGTCTATCTATTATTTTATCAAAATCATAGGAAACCATCTTACATCCCCTCCATGTAAAACAAAATCATCTCATTATAAGCTTGCAAAGGCCTGCTCAAAATCAGCAATCAAGTCCTCAGTAGCTTCAATGCCGGTGGACAAACGCAGCAGGCAATCGGTGATGCCCTTTTCCTCGCATTCCTCAGGCGTCAAATCCGCATGGGTCTGACGAATAGGATAGGTCAAAAGGCTTTCGGTGCCGCCAAGGCTTTCCGCAAATTTAATCAGCTTGATTTTTTCCAGCAGTAGCTCCGCCGTTTTGGGGCTGTCCACAGCAAAGGAAATCATGCCACCGAAGCCGCTGGTCTGAGCTGCGGTGATTGCATAACCAGGATGCTCCTTGAGTCCGGGATAAAGCACATATTTAACCTTGGGCTGTTTTTGTAGCCATTCTGCCAAAGCCAAAGCATTCTTTTGATGCTGTTCCATGCGCAACGGCAGTGTCTTGATACCGCGAATAACAAGCCAAGCATCCAAAGCACCCAAAACAGCGCCAGTAGTTTTGAAAATCAGGCGCAGCTTGTCGGCAATGTCTTGACTTTTAGCTACGGTGAAGCCGCAAAGTACATCGTTATGACCGGTCAGATACTTAGTGCCGCTGTGAATAACAATATCTGCTCCCAATGCCAAGGGCTTTTGGAAGTAGGGAGTTAGGAATGTATTATCCACGATGACAAGAAAATTGTTTTCCTTTGCTATTTGGCTAATAGCCCGTAAATCAGAAATCTCCATGGTAGGATTGGTGGGCGTTTCTAAGAAAATAGCCTTAGTATTGGGCTTAATCGCTGCTTTGATTTCGTCTAATTTAGAGGTATGTACGGTGGTGAATTCTACGCCATTTTTAGCATTCAGATTGCGGAACAGGCGGAAGGAGCCGCCATATAAATCATTGCCGGTGATAATGTGGTCCCCAGGGCTAAAAAGGTTCATTACTGCATCCACAGCGGCCATGCCGGAGGAAAAGGCCAGTGCGTCCACACCGCCCTCTAGAGTTGCAATCAACGTTTCTAAACGGGCACGGGTGGGATTGGACTCACGTGTATAGGCAAAGCCAGTGGATTCGCCCAATCTAGGATGCGCAAAGGTAGAAGAAAGATAAATCGCCGGGGTAATGCTGCCAGTAGCATCGGCTGCGCCAATAGCATGTACACATTTAGTTGCAAATTCCATAAGAACACTCTCCTTAAAGTCTAGTATTATAATAGGCAAAACAAGTTATTGTAGTAATTCTACCTGAATTCTAGGTTTTGTCAACCCTTTTTCATGAAAAGCTTCGGTTTTTACGATGCCATGTATTTAGTGTAAAGTAGCTTACAAAAAACTTACTGAAGCAATAGGGATTATGCTTGCATTTTTGTTAACTCAGTGATATAATCTTGGTTAACGAAAGTGAATTGCTGGTTAAGTATTTGCTTTCTTAATTTTTTACAGTATAAATCTACCTAGTTAATAGGTATTCAAGTAAGAGGGATCAGTATGGATGTCAAGAAATTAGCTGAGGAAATTATTGCAGGCAAACGCTTAACTCGTCAGGATGATTTGAGCTTTTTCTTAACCTGCGATTTAAAGGAATTACAAGAGGGTGCGGACTTAATTCGTAAGCACTTTTGTGGCGATAAAGTAGATTTGTGTACCATCATCAATGGTAAGAGCGGTCGCTGCGGCGAAAACTGCAAATATTGCGCTCAATCCGCTCATAATAAAACCGGTATTGAAGAATATCCCTTCCTGTGTAAGGATAAGATTGTGAACGAAGCCTTGGCAAACGAAAGCGAAGGCGTGGACCGCTTTGCTATCGTAACTGCTGGCAGAGGCTTGGTTGGCGAGGATTTTGAAAAAGCAATCGATGCTTACAAAACAATGAAGCAAAAATGCAAGCTTTCTCTTTGTGCTTCTCACGGCTTTTTGACTGCTGAGCAATTCCACAGACTGCACGAGGCGGGCGTAGAAAGCTACCATGAAAATATCGAAACCTCTCGCCGTTTCTTCCCTCATATCTGCACCACCCACACCTATGACGAAAAGATTGAGTCCATTAAGCTGGCTCAAAAAGAAGGCTTCTGTGTATGCAGTGGCGGTATTATCGGCATGGGCGAAACCTGGGAGGATAGACTGGATATGGCTATTAGCCTTGCCGAGCTGGGCATTGAATCCATTCCCATCAATGCTTTGATGCCGATTAAGGGTACTCCGCTGGAAAATCTGCCGACCCTGAAGGAAGAGGACATCCTGCGTACTGTAGCCTTCTTCCGTTACATCAATCCGTTGGCTAACATTCGCTTGGCTGCAGGCCGTCGTTTGATGAAAAATGATGGCGAGGAAGCCTTCAAGGGCGGTGCTAGTGCTACCATCACCGGCAACATGCTAACCACCTCCGGCTCCACAATTGCTAGTGACAAAGCACTGCTCACCAGCCTTGGCCGCGATATCGTGCCCGAATATTTGCGTTAAGCTAAACCCAATACCGTAAAGCAAAACGTCAACCTACTTCTCATTAAAGACGCAGGTTGACGTTCTTTTTATTATATTCTTATATATTCTTAGAAACTACAAAGCGTCAGCAAGCTCCTTCGCAGGAGCAGGCTGACGCTTTTTCATTGCTATTTTTAATTTTAGCCTTGTGTTACAGCACTAAAGCCTTTTGTACAGCACGCAGCTTTTCTTCCGTTACAAACTGGTTAACTACGCAGCCGGGCCCGATAATAAGACCTTTGCCATCAACCTGAGCGATAGCTTCCTTCACATGGGTGCTGATTTCCTCCGGAGTACCATTTTCAAAAATATCGTCCGGCTCCTCCACTCCATTCACGATTTTTTGCGCAGCGCGAATGCCAGCCAAAAAGGCCTTATTCGTTTTTTGGCGTGCTTCCGCCAGCGTCGGCGGTGTATTGCGGTCATGCCAATTCAAAACATTGACAGGATAATTAGCCAGCACCTCGTCAAAATAAACATCCAGGCCATGCAAATGCACCACATTGAACCAAGTCTTTTTTACATAGCTATTGAGCACTGCCAAATCGTATTTAATGCCAAATTTAGCAAAGTTTTCGGCACTAATCAGCGGCTTGCGTGCATCCTGCGTAGCAAAGAAAAAGCCACTCACACCCCGCTTGATATTTTCCTGCACAAAGTCAATGGTGATTTCAGTGATAACCTCCAGCGCATGCTCCACCGCCTCAGGATTGGTCTTAAGGTCCTCCAACACGCGATTGCCAGCCAGCTTGTGTAGCGTAGTCAGGGGACTGAAGATGGTCTGGATATAGGGCGTATCACTGGGCAATTGCTTGTGTAAAAGCTCGCTAAACTCCAGCTGCTTGCCATAGGTACCCTGAATTGCAGGAATCGGCTGCAAAGCTAAATAATCGCTAATAGATTGAATGCCGGGGCGAGCTACTAAAGGGGGCTTACCCTGCTGAGCAAAAATATCGATTTTTGCGCCTAAATCTTGTACACCATAAAGGCCAAAGGGCATCATTTTTACAAAATCATAATCATATTTTTTGCTCAAAGCAACTGTTTCCTCAGCCAGGCTCACCGGATCCTGGTCCACCGCGGAAAGATGGTACCAAATGGAATAAGGAACACGGTCCACCTCTTTGCCAGCTATAGCCGCCTCTAATCGTTCTATTTTATTCATGATCATACATCTCCTAAAAAAATTCATTAGTGATCTGCGTGACGCAAGCCCTTGCTCAGCCTGCGCTCCCAACTGTTGAAAACAAAGGTTAGCACTACGCACAAGAGCCAATAAATAATGGCATCTGCCACATAAGGCTCAGTACGCCTGCTATACAGAGCAGCAAAAATATCTGCTGCTGCAAAAATATCCACTATTTTTATCGTAAACAGCAGCGCCAAGCTCTTGATACCGTGCAGGTAATAGGTAAAGAATGAGGGCATGGCCACTGCAAAGGCCTGGGGCAGGATAATACGCTTATAAGCCTGATAGTACGAAAGCCCCACCGCCAAAGCGGCCTCCAACTGTCCCCTATCCACACTGAGCAGCGCTCCGCGAATATTTTCGGACTGGTATGCCGTTTGATAAATGATAAAGAAAATATAAGCCGTCCAATAAGGACTTACATCAAAGGGCTTCACCACACTACCCGTCACCGCACTCAATATTGGTGCAATGAGATAGGGCAAGCTGTAATACATGATAAAAACCTGTAAAATGGCCGGCACTGAACGGAAAAAAGAAACCACCACCGCCAAAACTGCATTGACCAGCTTATTGCTGCGCAAGCGCACGATGGCAATAATGGAACCCAAAACAATGCCGATAAGCAGCGTTACTGCCGGCAAAAAAAGTGTTAAGGGCAGATGCTTGAGGATGAAAGCAAAGGCCTCCACCGCTGTATCAAACTCAAAGGTCATGCTGCTTCCCTCCTTAAGAACCTATTGCTGCGCCGCTCCAAATGAGCTGCCAAAAGCTCGGAGGCGCTAATCAGAGCCCAGTAAATCAAAGCTACCACAAGATAGCACTCAATGCGTCCCTGCCCTAAGCGCAGGTGAATTAAAAGATTGGCGCGCCCCACCAAATCCATTAAACCAATCATGTACATTAGGGAGGTGTCCTTGATGATTTCGATAAACTGGTTCACCAGTCCCGGCAGCATAATCGGTAATGCCTGGGGCAGAATAATGTGCGTCACTCTGTGCCAAGTGCTGAGACCAAATACCAACGCTGCCTCAGTCTGTCCACGGGGCACGGCCTCGTAGGCCGGGCGGATAACCTCTGCCACAATGGGCCCATAATGCATAAACATAGCTGCATAAACGTAGATTTCCTTGGGCACATCACTGCTTGCAATGCCAAAGCCCTGTAAGAGAAATGGTAATAGGAAATAGCTTAAAAAGAGCAGCAGCACAAAGGGCATACTCCTAATCAAGCTCATCCACAGCTCCGTCAGCTCAACAAGAACGGGGATGCGGGGAATGCGAACCATAGCTACAAGAATACCTGCCACAAAGCTTACTAGCGTGCTCATCAGGATAAAATAGAAGGTATAGGGCACAGCCTCTAGCAGCTTGGGCCAAACCTCTAAAAAATAACTAAAGCTAAAAGTTAACATATTCCACACATCCCTTAATCATTTTTTTGCTGTGCCGCTTCTACAAGCAACACACCATCACTTCATTTCAAAATCTTCAGCAGGTCTGCCTTAAACCACTTTACATTCAGCTTGCTCAGAGTGCCGTCATCACGCAATGCCTTAAGCGCATCATTGATTTCTCCGGCCAGCTTCTCCTCTTTTTTATTAACCAGTACGTAGGTACCATTTACCTTTACAGGCTCCTGCAAAGCAACCAGCTGCACGCCCTGTTTTTCTGCCAAATCCAAAACACCCAAATTATCGGGAATAATAAAGGCGTCATATTGACCTTCCTTTAAGGAATTTACACCGTCAGCAGCGCTGCGACCGGCCTGTACCGGAATTTCCTTCAGCAAATTGCCATGCTTTTTGTTCCAATCGGTAACGATACGGAAGGCGCCACCATTAGGAGTCAGCGGCACAATCTTCAGATTAGCCTTAACAACGTCCTCCAAATTCTTGTATTTAGTTTCGTTACCCTTGGTCACATAAACCACCAAATTGCTGGCACCAATGGGATTGGAAGGCAGGATAAAGTTTTGCTCACGCTTAGCGTTTTTATAATAGCCACCAGTTGCAACCTTGGCGTCGCCTGATTCCATCATTACATCCTGGGTTTCAGGAGGAACGGCTTGGATATCCAGCTGATAGTTTTTCAGCTTTTTATTAATCTCCAGCAGCACGTCATATTCATAGCCATGCTTTTCGCCCTTTTCATCCACCCAGCTCAAGGGAGCTTCAGTGCCGCTGATGACGGTTTTCACTACTACCTTTTTACCAGCCGGAGCTGCTGCCTTTTTGCTATCGCTACCGCAACCGGCGCTCAAAGCGGCCACTGCCAAAATGCTCAGGGAAACAACTGCTAATTTATTAAGTAAAGATTTTTTCAACATCATAATCGCTCCATTCTTTATATTCTTAAAAGTTTATTTTAAAATTAGATGACATATTCAATTTCCGGCGATGGCAACACGCGCTTTAAGAATTTGCGTGTGCGCTCGTGCTCTGGCTGCACAAAAATCTTGCTGGGCGGCCCCTGCTCCACGATGTTGCCATCTGCCATAAAAATCACATTAGTGGAAATTTCCTTAGCAAACTGCATCTCATGCGTCACAATCACCATGGTTTTTCCTTCGTCTGCCAGCTGTTTAATCACCGCCAGCACCTCGCCAATCAGCTCGGGGTCCAGCGCACTGGTGGGCTCATCCATGAGGATAATTTCCGGCTCCACCGCAATGGCTCTGGCAATGCCCACCCGCTGCTGCATACCGCCGGAGAGCTGAAAGGGATAGGAGCACATGATATTTTCAGGGCTTGGCAGTCGCATTCTGGCAAGCATTTGGGTTCCTTTTTTCCAGGCTTCTTTTTTTGTCAGTTTCTCATGGGTTCGCAGATACTCCGCAAAAACGGTACCGATTTTGCGGGTAGGATTCATCATGGCCCCGCTGTCCTGAAAAATCATGGAAATCTCCCGCCCTCGGACGGTGCGCCACTGCTCCGGGGTAATATCCAGAAGATCCTTTCCGTCAAATACAATATTCCCCTGGGTAACAGCACCGCCTCCCGGCAACAGCCCCAGGATCCCACGGATCACGCTGGTTTTCCCGCTGCCGCTCTCGCCCACCAGACTGACGATCTCACCAGGCTCCATATGCAAAGAAAAATCCTCCACAGCCTGAGTTTCCCCATAGGCGATGGTAACATGGTCCAGTTCCAGCATTTTTCTACGCCTCCTTGGGGTCAAGAATATCCCGCACGGAATCTCCCAGCATGTTAAAAACCGTAACGACCAGGAAAATGGCCAATCCCGGGAAGATCATCATCCAGGGTGCGGACTGCATACAGGCACGGCCTTCGTTGAGCATATAGCCCCATTCCGGCGCGGGGGGCCTGGTACCGAAGCCCAGAAACGACAGTGCCGCCAGTTCCAGCATCATGCCGCCAATATCTGTAGTGGCCGTAATGATCAGCGTGGGCAGGGCGTTGGGAAGCATATAAGAAAAAAGCATATGCTTTGTTTTGGAGCCTGTCACAATGGCCGCTGACACATAATCCCGGTCCCGGATCTTCAAAACCAGGCTTCTGGAAAGTCTTGCGTACTTGGTCCAGTTGACCAGGACAATGGCGATGATCGCATTCCGGCTGCCCGCCCCCATAATTCCGGCAACAGCCAGAGCCAGCACCAGGCCGGGAAAGGCCAGCATCATATCCGCAATGCGCATGATCACCCCATCGACCCAGCCCCCAAAATATCCGGCCGTCACGCCTGCCGCAGTGCCAACCAGGAAAATCAGA
>USBV01000003.1 GCA_900553055.1 uncultured Phascolarctobacterium sp. | reverse complement strand
GTAGAAGCAGCCGTTGAAGCCTTTAGTAATGGCGCTACTTTAGGACAGGTTGCAGCAGCGGGCTGCAAGGCTGAAGAAATCGAGACTATCACACCCATCACCGCTCATCATTGGACCGAGCGTTATGAAGCGCTGCGCTTTGATACGGAACGCTATATGAAGGAAACTGGTAAGAATGTGGAGGTATTCCTGGCTAACATGGGACCCATTCCCCAACACAAGGCTCGCGCCGACTTCTCCACCAGCTTCCTGCAGGTTGGCGAATTCAATGTGCATCTGAACAATGGCTTCCAGGATGACGAGGGCAAGCCCGGTTCCCGCTATGAGAAATGCGTAGCTGCCTTGAAGGCTGGTATTGACGATAAGGGTACTCCCTACGATGTGGCTGTAATTTGCTCCACTGATAAAACCTATCCGGAGGATGTGCCGGCGCTGGCTCCTATGCTGAAGGCTGCCAACCCCAATATGACTCTGTTCCTGGCAGGCGCAGCACCTAAGGATTTGGAGGCTATTTATCTAGCTGCCGGTGTTGATGATTTTATCAGTGTCAAAGCTAATTGCTTTGCAACCTTGAAGAAACTGCAACAGAAGAAGGGGATGATTGAATAATGAGCATTAATCCTGATTTCACTAAAGTATCTGTTCCGGATCATCCGTCCTGCTCTTATGAAGAATGGAAGAAAAACCTGGAAGCGAAAATGGGCGAAAATTATGATGCCCTTTACGATACAACCTTGGAGCGTATTCCTAAAGAACCGCTGTATACCAAGGATATCTATGCTAAATGCAACCATTTGGACTTCATGAGCGGCATTCCTCCGTTCCTGCGTGGCCCTTATTCCACCATGTATGTTTTCCGTCCCTGGACTGTACGCCAATATGCAGGCTTCTCCACTGCGGAGGAATCCAACGCGTTTTACCGCCGCAACTTGGCTGCTGGTCAAAAGGGCTTGTCCATCGCCTTCGACCTGCCCACCCACCGCGGCTATGATGCCGATAACCCACGTGTTGTAGGCGACGTAGGTAAGGCTGGCGTATCTGTATGCTCCATGCTGGACATGAATATTCTGTTCAGCGGCATTCCTTTGGATCAAATGTCCGTATCCATGACTATGAACGGCGCCGTACTGCCTATTCTGGCCTTCTTCATCGTTTCCGGCGAGGAGCAGGGCGTTGATAAATCCATTATGGCGGGCACCATTCAAAACGATATCCTGAAGGAATTCATGGTGCGTAATACTTATATTTATCCGCCGGCTATGTCCATGCGTATTATCGGCGATATTTTTGAATATACCACCAAATACATGCCTAAGTTCAACAGCATTTCTATTTCCGGCTATCATATTCAGGAATGCGGCGCTACCTGCGACCTGGAGCTGGGCTATACTCTGGCAGATGGTATGGAATATATCCGTACCGGTGAAGCTGCCGGCCTGCCGGTGGATGCCTTCGCGAAACGCTTGTCCTTCTTCTGGGATATGGGCAAAAACTACTTCATGGAAGTGGCCAAGATGCGTGCGGCTCGCGTGCTGTGGGCTAAGATCCTGAAGAGCTTTGGCGCTAAGAATCCGAAATCCATGGCGCTGCGCACCCATAGCCAAACCTCTGGCTGGTCCCTGACAGAGCAGGATCCGTTTAACAATATTTCCAGAACCTGTATGGAAGCTATGTCTGCAGCCTTGGGCCACACCCAATCCCTGCATACTAACGCTTTGGACGAAGCTATCGCGCTGCCTACTGACTTCTCCGCTCGCCTGGCCCGTAATACCCAGCTGTATATTCAGGACGAGACCAAGGTTTGCAAGATTATTGACCCGTGGGGCGGTTCCTATTATCTGGAATACCTCACTAATGAGATTATTCGCCGTGCTTGGGCTCATATTCAAGAGGTTGAAGCTTTGGGCGGTATGGCCAAGGCTATTGCCACCGGCTTGCCCAAGATGCGTATCGAAGAGTGCGCAGCTCGCCGTCAAGCTAACATCGACAGCGGCAAGGAAACCATCGTTGGCCTGAACAAGTATCGTTTGGCTAAGGAAGACCCGCTGAACGTATTGTCCATTGATAATACCGCTGTACGCAATGCCCAAATCAAGCGCTTGGAAAAACTGAGAGCAGAGCGTGATGGCGAAAAGGTTAGAGCTGACCTGGAGGCTATTACTCGCGCCGCCGAAAGCCGTGACAACGGCAACCTGCTGGAGATGGCCGTACAAGCAGCACGCGACCGTGCTTCCTTGGGCGAAATTTCCGACGCAGTAGAAAAGGTTTCCGGTCGTTTCAATGCTGTAATCCACACTGTTTCCGGTGTATATTCTTCCGAATTCAGTGGCAACGACGATATGGAAAAAGCCACCAAGCTGGCTGATGAGTTTGAAAAGCTGGAGGGCCGTCGTCCGCGTATCTTCTTGGCCAAGATGGGTCAGGATGGTCATGACCGTGGCCAAAAGGTACTGGCAACCTCCTTTGCCGATATGGGCTGGACTGTCGACGTTGGTCCCTTGTTCCAAACTCCCGAGGAATCCGCTCAAGATGCAGTGGATAACGACGTTGATATGGTAGGCTTCTCCTCCCTGGCTGCAGGTCACAAGACCTTGCTGCCCGCTCTGGTTGATGAATTGAAAAAACGCGGTCGTGAGGATATCATGGTTTGCATTGGTGGCGTAATCCCTGCTCAAGACTATGATTATCTGTACGAGCATGGTGCTGCAGGTATCTTTGGCCCCGGTACCAATATTCCCAAATGCTGCATCCAGCTGCTGCAAATGCTGGTTGACCGCGCGAAGGCTGAACAGGCTGAGGACTGAGGTGATGTAAATGCCTGAAACTGGTGAAAAAGATATTAGGCCGAGCTGGGTTCCTCTTAAAAAAGATCCCAACTTTGCTTGCTCCGTTATGGGCGGTATTGATAGTGCCGTAAACGCTGCTTCTGAAGAAAAGTATACTCCGGTAGAGCAGATTAAAAGGTTTCCTTTGCGGAAAAAGCCTACTCCGGAACAGCTAATTAAAGGAGTCAGTGAGGGCGATCGCAAAACTCTTTCCCAAGCTATTACTTTGATTGAAAGCAATGCTCCCAAGGATTTTGACAAAGCGCAACGGGTGCTGCAGTCACTCTTGCCCCGCACGGGCAAGGCCCTGCGCATTGGCATCAGCGGCGTTCCCGGTGCTGGCAAAAGTACCTTTATCGAAGCCTTTGGTCAAATGCTGTGCAAGCAGGGCTATAAGGTGGCCGTGCTGGCGGTGGACCCCACTAGCTCCATAACCGGTGGCTCTATTTTGGGCGATAAAACCCGTATGCAGATGCTGTCCCGTGAACCCAATTGCTTTATTCGCCCTTCCCCGGCCAAGGGAACCTTGGGCGGTGTGGCTCGCAAAAGCCGCGAAACCATGCTGCTGTGCGAGGCCGCTGGCTGTGATGTCATTCTCGTAGAAACTGTTGGCGTGGGGCAAAGCGAAATTACCGTGCGCTCCATGGTGGACTTTTTTATGCTGGTTGTGCTCACCGGTGCAGGTGACGATTTGCAGGGCATTAAGAAGGGCATTATGGAGGTGGCGGATGCCATTGTGGTTAACAAGGCAGATGGGGACAATTTGCCCAAGGCCATTGTGACCCAGGGTGAGTATGAACGCATGATTGAGTTCATTCGTCCTGCTACCGAGGGCTGGAAAACCCATGCCTATCGCTGCTCTGCCCTTACCGGCGAGGGCCTGCTAGAGCTGTGGGCGGTGATGCGCAAGTTCGAAAAGATGACTAAGGAATCGGGCGCTTTCGCGAGACGGCGCAAAAGCCAGACTGTGTCCTGGGTTAATAGCATGATCGACGAGCATTTGCATAATCTTTTCTTTGAGGACCCCATGATTAAAGGGCGTTTGCCCGCTGTTATGGAGGCTGCTGTTAATGGTGTGGTTTCGCCTAGCCAAGCAGTTACAGAATTGATTCGTGCCTTCGATATAGATCGTGCTGCAGCGAAGCATTACAATCAATATAAATAAAAGAGTGGCAGAGCATTTTAGCTCTGCCGCTTTTTTGCTCTCAAGAACGCTATTGCTAAAATCCCTGTGCTGTGATAATATATATATCTAAGCTACTTATATATATTAGTATTAAATATGAATAGGGGAGTTGTATAATTTTATGAAGTTGCTTACGGATAGGGAGTATTTAGGCTTAACGGTGCCCTTTATGCTTTCTACGATGACGCAGCCCTTGATGGGAGCGGTGAATACGGCGGTGATGGGCCAGCTGCCGGACCCTAAATACATTGCGGCCGTGTCGCTGGGAGCTATTTTGTTCAATAATCTTTACTGGCTCTTTGGCTTTCTGCGTGTGAGCACCACGGGCTATGCGGCTCAAGCTCATGGCGCGGCAGATCAAAGGCTCAGTATGCTGGCCTTTTTTAAGCCCTTGGTGCTGGCCACAATCGTGAGCCTGCTGTGCATTGTGCTGCAAAGGCCCATAGTGGATTGTTATTTGGGGATGATTGGCGCTGCGGCGGAGGTAAATGATCTGTGCCGCGCTTATTACTACATCCTCATTTGGGGAGCGCCCATGGTGCTTTTCAATTACGTAGCCTTAGGCTGGCTGATGGGGCAGACGCGGGTGCGGGCCAGCGTGTTTATGCAGGTATCCATGAACGTGCTTAATATGGCACTGAGCATCTTTTTCGTCTTTTACCTGCACATGGATATCATGGGCGTGGCGCTGGCCACCCTGCTCAGTCAAATCTACGGCGGAGTGCTGGGAGCCTATTTAATCTATCTATACGGTGATTTTGATTATAAAGGCTTGCCATGGGGCGAGCTTTTGGATTGGCGTCAGTTTATCGGCATGCTACAGGTCAATGCCAATTTAATGATTCGCACAGCCTGCCTCTTGACGGTAAATAATATTATCGCTGCCGTGGGCGCATCCTTGGGCACAGTGGTGCTGGCAGCCAATGCGGTGCTGCTGCAGCTAAAGGATATTATGAGCTATCTAATTGATGGCATGGCCAATGGCGCTGCCATTTTTAGCGGCAAGGCGGTGGGGAGCAAGGATAAACAGCTTTTTGATGAGACTATTAAAATGACCTATAAATGGCTGTTGGTGTTAGCTCTAGGCCTGATGGGAGGCTATTACCTGACCAGCGCTCACTGTATACGCCTGTTCACGAGTATTCAAGAGGTAATCGTTATGGCTCAAGCCTATGAGCTCTATGTACTCTTTTATCCTGTGTGTGCCGGCGTGGGCATGGTGCTGTATGGTGTCTTTTGCGGCGCTACACGCACGGCTCCAGTACGCAATATGATGCTGATAGCCTTGGCTGTTTTTTATCTGTTACAGCATTTCCTTGTGCCACTTTGGGGTAATGCTGGGTTGTGGCTTGCCCTTTTGGGCTTTATGCTCACGCAATCCATTGTTTTGACAACATATCTCAAAGGATTAATTAAAGAGATTTTTATTTAGATTATATAGGAAAGATATTACAAGCACTACGATGATGGCCTTATCGTAGTGCTTTCTTAATTTGCAACTCGATAAGTGAAAATAATGTGAAGTAAATGCAAAAATAAAGCAAAACTACTCTTGCTTTTATTGAGGATTAGTGCTATTATATAATCGTAATACAAAAATAAAAATTTACTAATTAGCTCATTTGGTCAATACTTGTGTTTTGTCAACTGCTGAGGTGCTCTCGCAAGAGAGGTAAATTAGGGAATGCGGTGCAAATCCGCAGCGGTCCAGCCACTGTGAAGCCTACTTGATGGGCTTAGCCAGGTCGCAGCCTCGGTATGATATATTCTGCTTGGGACAGAAGTATATTACATAATAGTGCACGTTATGTAGTCTTTTTCTGTTTCTATGCAGAAAAAGGCTATTTTTATATATGGAGATGATGTGTTTTGACGAAAAAACAAATTCTGGCCCGCATAGGCCAGATCGTTCTCGTATTATTGGGCATCAGCTTCATTACCTTTGCTTTGGTAATGCTAGCGCCTGGTGATGTTGTGCGACAGATGATTGCCGGCAATGAGGACATTATGGTAAGCCAGGCGGAAATTGATGCTCTACGTGCTGAGTTGGGCTTGGATAAGCCCTTCTTCTTCCAATATTTGGATTGGTTGGGCAGAGCGCTACAGGGCAATTTAGGCTTTTCCTACATGGTGAAAAAACCCGTGGTAGAGGCCCTGTGGGAAGGACTTCCAGGAACTGTACTGCTATCCTTGGCCTCGCTTTTTATGATGATGGTAGTATCCATACCGGCAGGCATTTATTCAGCTGTGAAGCGCGGTAGTGTTGTGGATAATATCGTGAGGGTTTTTACTTTCATGGGTGTGTCCATGCCGGGCTTCTGGGTAGGCCTTATGCTACTGTGGATTTTTGGCCTAAAGTTGGACCTTTTGCCTATTGTTGGTGGCGAAATTAGCTTGGAAACGTTAATTATGCCGTCCCTGACCCTAGCCATAGCCATGGCTTCAAAATATACGCGTCAGGTGCGCACAGCTATTTTGGAGGAGCTGCATCAGGATTATGTGGTAGGCGCTCGTGCCAGGGGCATGACCGAAAGCCACATTCTCTGGAAGGAGGTTCTGCCCAATGCTATGCTGCCGCTGATTACTCTATTGGGCTTGTCCCTGGGCAATCTTTTGGGCGGTGCCGCTGTTATTGAAATGGTTTTCCAATGGCCGGGCTTAGGTCGCTTGGCTATTGAAGCAATTACCTACCGCGACTTCCAATTAGTGCAGGGCGTAGTAGTGTGGATTGCATTGATGTATATGGTGATCAACCTAGTTGTAGATATGTCCTATAACCATCTTGATCCCCGTTTAAGAAAGGTGAGGTAAGTAATGGAAACTTTAGTAAATGGTTTTAAAACTAACCGCGCCTTTGCAGTGACCAGTCTGCTGGTACTGCTTTTGCTGGCGATAGCCTTAGCTGCGCCTATTATATCTCCCTTTGACCCTACCCATGCAGAGATGAAGGATGCTTTCTTAGAGCCCAGCATGACGCATCTGTTTGGTACAGATAAGCTGGGGCGTGACTGCTTTAGCCGTGTACTCTATGGTGCTCGTGCTTCTCTCACCGGCGTTTTAGTTTTAGTAGCCAGCGTTTTCTTAGTTGGCACTACGATGGGTGTTTTATCCGGCTATTTCGGCGGGAAGGTGGATATAATTATCATGCGCTTTAGTGATATGATGATTTCCTTCCCCGGCATGATTTTGGCCATTGCAATTGCCGGTATTATGGGCGGCAGCCTAGTGAATGCTGTTATCGCATTGACCATCGTCAGCTGGACTAAATACGCTCGCTTGGCTCGCAGCATGGTGCTCAAGGTAAAGCGCCGTGATTATGTGGAAGCGGCCATTGTCAATGGTGGTACATCTCCCCATATTCTCTGGGTGCATATCCTGCCCAACATTCTGCCCATGATGGTTATTACAGCAGCCGCTGATATTGGTGCGCTGATGATGGAGTTGGCAGGTCTGTCCTTCCTGGGTTTTGGCAGTCAGCCCCCTGCTCCTGAATGGGGCCTGATGTTGAACGAGGGACGCCAGCAGCTGCAAACTGCACCCTGGTTGATGATTTTCCCGGGCTTAGCGATTTTTGTGACAGTAGTTGTTTTTAACCTTTGGGGTGACAATTTGCGCGATGTATTAGACCCTCGTAACGATGTAAAAGATTAAAAAATCGTCCATAAGGCACCATCTACTGCGTCGTAGCTCCTAGGAGTATTCCCGATACACCGTCGTCGCTATTCCTTGTATATGGTACCTTCAGAACGATTTTAGTAAAGGTTAGTATTAAAAGATAGGAGTGCATAATATGAAAAAAATATTTAAAATTTCCGCAGCAGCAGCCATGATTGGTGTATTAGCTTTGTCAGCCTCGGGCTGCGGTGGTGGTAGCTCTAAAAAGGCAAATGTTACTAATGAAATGGTAAAATTTGGTGTAACCAACTTTGCTGATAATCTGGACCCTGCAGATAATTTCTTCAGCTGGGTAGTAATGCGCTATGGTTTGGGCGAATGCTTGGTGAAATTTGATAACAAAATGAATGCTACTCCTTGGTTGGCTGATAAATGGTCTATTTCCGATGATAAGCTGACCTGGACCTTCCATATTAACGACAAGGTTAAGTTTTCTAATGGTGATAAGCTGACTGCTGAAATCGCTAAGGAATCCTTGGAAAGAACCTTTAAGCTTTCCAACCGAGCTCAATCCGTCTTCCAATATGCCGAAATTAAGGCTGACGGACAAAATTTAATTATTAAAACTAAAAACCCCACTCCTTCCTTACCTGGCATGCTGGCAGACCCCCTGTTCATTATCATTGATACCAAGGTTAAGGATAGGGATATTAAGAAAGAAGGTCCTATCTGTACCGGTCCCTACGCTGTCAAGACCTATAGCAAGGCTAAGGCTGTGATGGTTGCTAACCCCAATTATTGGGATGGCGCTGTTCCCTTCAAGAATGCAGAGATTCCTACCATTGATGACCCCAATACCCGTGCTATGGCTTTGCAAAAGGGTGAAATCGACTTTGCTATCAATATTGCAGCAGGCGACCTGCAGCTGTTCAAGGATAAAGCAAAATACAATATCTCTGAGATTGCCTCCCTGCGTACTGTGCTGGCCCAGATTAATATGAACGAGGGCAAACCCCTGCATGATCCTAAGGTGCGTGCTGCCCTGATTCAATGCTTGGACCGTGTTACCTATAATAAGGTCCTCTTAAAGGACACCTTTATTCCGGGCAAAGCACCTGTTCCTCCTTCTTTGGATTATGGCTTTGACCAATTGAAGGATCCCAATGCTTATAATCCTGAAAACGCAAAGAAACTTTTGGCTGAAGCTGGCTGGAAGGATACCAATGGCGACGGCTATGTGGATAAGAACGGCAAAAATTTGGAAATAGACTTTGTTTTCTACAGTGGTCGTGCTGAATTACCTCTGTACGCTGAAGCAACTCAAGCAGATGCTAAGAAAATTGGTATTAAGGTTAATATGAAGAATGTGGACTACAACGTGCTGGATCCCATGCGCCAAAAGGGTCAATTTGACCTGATTATTTCCAACATCCTTACTGCAAATACTGGTGACCCGGAGGTTTATTTGAACTGGTACTGGAAGAGCAATATCAATGGTAGCCAACCGCAAAATTCCACCGGCTACAGCAATCCGAAGTTTGATGCTCTGTCCGACAAGCTGGCTGTAGAATTTGATCCGGCTAAGCGCCGTCAATACATGATTGAAATGCAACAAATCCTGTTGGATGATGGTGTAGCTCTGTTCTTTGGTTATCCTAAGACTAATATGGTATCTAAAGCTGGTTTAGCAAATGCCAATATTTATCCGGCTGATTATTATTGGCTGACTAAGGACATTGCTCCGAAGAACTAAAAACATGAATTTTAATGAAGAAGGTATAGTTTAATGCTACTTCAAGTAAAAGATTTAGACATCAGCTACGGTGAGCGCCTCACCGTAGCTGGTGCTAGCCTAGAATTAGATAAGGGCGAGATAATGTCCATTGTAGGCGAGTCCGGCAGTGGTAAAACAACCGTCATCCGCGCCATTATGGGTTGCTTGCCTGGTACTGGGCGCGTGAGTGCAGGCTCCATTACCTTTGATGGTAAGGATGTACTGCAAAACACGCCGGAGCAGTGGCGGCAGATGTATGGCAGCGAAATGTCGATGATTTTCCAGGACAGCGGCAATATGATTAACCCTATTCGCCGCATCGGCGCGCAATTCATCGACTATATCCAAGCCCACCAGCCGGATAAATCCAAGGGTGAGGCTTATGAAATGGCTTGCCAAATGCTGACCAATGTGCGTTTGCCCAATCCGGAAAATATTATGAATTGCTATCCCTTTGAGCTTTCCGGCGGTATGCGTCAGCGTGTAGGCATCGCTATGGCCATGATTTTCAGCCCGAAGATATTGCTGGCCGATGAGCCCACCAGTGCCTTGGACGTTACTACGCAAGCTCAGATTATTCGCCAAATCGTGGATATTCGCAACGAATATAAGGTTGCGGTGATTATCGTAACTCATAATATTGGTGTTGCCTCCTATGTTTCCAATAAAATTATGGTTATGCAGGGTGGCAAGGTTGTGGAATATGGCAAGCGTGAGGATGTTATTGGCAATCCTCAGCATGAATATACCAAGCAGCTGCTACGAGCAGTGCCTATCATAGGAGGGAAGTGTTATTATGCCTAATCAAAATAGTGCTGTCAAGCCCGCCTATGAGCGTAATAAGGTTATTTTAGATATTAAGCATTTGACCAAGCAATTTAAGGTGGATGACGGTAGACTGTTGACGGCCTGCAACGATATTTCCCTGCGTGCCTACGAGGGCAAAACCTTGGGCATCATTGGCGAATCCGGCTGTGGTAAGAGCACCTTGGTGCGCACGCTGCTGCAGATTCAGCCTGCTACCAGCGGTGAGGCCATTTTTGAAGGTCACGATTTGCTTAAGGATCGGGGCGAGGAGTCCCGTCAGGATCGTCGCAAAATCCAAATGGTCTTTCAAGACCCGACAGCAGCCTTTAACCCAAAGATGTTGGTGAAGGATATCCTCACCGAGCCCTTGAAGAATTTTGGCTTGATTAAAAAGGATGAGGTAGATGCTAAGGCTGCCGAGCTTTTGGAAATGGTAGAGCTGCCTGCTTCCTTCAAGGACCGCTATCCCCATAGCATGAGCGGCGGCCAGCGCCAACGCTTGGGTATTGCCCGTGCCCTGTCCCTAGAGCCCAAGATTATTGTCTGCGACGAAGCAACCTCCGCCTTGGACGTTTCTGTACAGGAAAAGGTGTGCGAGCTGCTCTGTCGTTTGCAAAAGGAAAAGAATATTACCTATCTGTTTATTGCCCACGACTTGGGCTTGGTGGACTTAATGTGCCATCAGGTAGCAGTGATGTATTTGGGCAATGTGGTGGAATGGCTGGAGCACGGACGTATCGCCGAAAGCTGCAAGCATCCTTATACCAAGGCCTTGATGAAGGCTGTCTTTAAGGTTGATTTTCGTCCCGGCGAAAAGATTGAGCCCATAGAGGGCGAAATCCCCAGTCCCCTGGATTTACCGCCAGGGTGTCCCTTTGCTAGTCGCTGCGAGCATTGCAGCGAAAACTGCCTCAAGAATAAGCCCACGCTTAAAGAAATTGAGCAGGGGCACTGGGTGGCCTGCCACCTATTTTAAAAGCTTTCTCTGTATAAAGGAGAATTTTTCCCCTTCCATCTCCAATTGGGTGCGCGCCTAGCTACACTCCCGTGATTATGGCCGCACCCAGCCTTTAAAATTCCGCGAAAATTTTACAAAAAAACTATAGATGAATACTCATTCATATGTTATAATAAGCTTAGCGGAGCTGGTTTCAAGAAAAAGGTAAAGCAGCTGCACTATATTTTTTTCAGTAATACATGAATAAGTACTCATACAATAACAGCATTTGGCTTTGAGAAAGGTGGTATCTAGAAGTGAAAGATGATAAAAAAGCAGTTAGGGATTTAGAAGAAGTGCGTAACTCCTCGGAAGAGGTGCGCAGCTTTAGACATGTGCACGGACATATTAAGGGGAATGAAGATTATAGCAACCATCCCGAAGGCTGTACCTGTGGTCACTGTGGCAAGGACCACAATCATAGCAGCATGGGGCATATCCCGAAGCATAGCCATGGTGATGGCTGCAGCCATACGCATGAGCATGCTGCGGAACAGCACGATGACTGCTGCTGTGGTAATGACCACGCTGCGCATGAGGAGCATCATCATGAGCATGAAGAGCATGATGACGATGAATGCGGCTGTGGGTACGAGCATCATCATGAGCACGCACATCATGTGCCGGGGCATCCCGATGACTGCCAATGTGAAATTTGCCATCCTCACGAGGAGTACTGCGATGTTTGTGGCGAAAGCTTAGCCAACTGCACCTGCAGAATGCCCGATGCGGATAAGGTGAAGCGTGTTTATATTTTGAAAAACTTAGGCTGTGCCAATTGCGCTGCCAAAATGGAGCATAAAATTAAGGAGCTGCCGGGCGTTACCTATGCCAATGTAGGCTTCACCACGAAGCAGCTGCGCTTGAGCGCCGCAGATCACGAAGCACTGCTGCCCCTGATTCAAAAAATCTGTACCTCCATCGAATCCGATGTGGAGGTTATACCGCGTGATAAGCGTCCCGAGGTCGGCAAGGACAGCGGCCGCACTTATTTAGTGCAAAATCTGGATTGCGCTAATTGTGGTGCGAAAATCGAGCGTGCCCTTAACGCTATGCCGGAAATCGATAGCGCCGTGCTGACCTTTACTACCAAAAAGCTGCAGATCAAGGCCACTAATTATGAAGGACTGCTGGCTAAGATGCAAGCAGTTACCGATAGTGTGGAGGAGGGCGTGCTGCTGGTGGAGGCTCACACCAAGCCCAGTCTAGCCCCTGATCTGGAGGAGCGCAAGAAGGCCGGTGGCATTCTATCCAGCCTTAGCGAAAAGGAGTCGCTGCTGGAGATTGCCCTTGGTGGTGCAGTTTTTATCATCACTGAATGGTTGGGCCTGATTCCCGAGGCCTATCATATGTATTGCCTGATTTTCGCCTACATTTTATTAGGTGGGCGTATTGTTATAACTGCTCTGAAGAATATCTTGAAGGGCAATGTTTTTGACGAAAACTTTTTGATGACGGTAGCTACCCTCGGTGCTTTCGCCATTCAGGCCTGGGAAGAGGCTGTGGGCGTTATGTTCTTCTATCGCGTGGGCGAGTATTTTGAGCAGCGCGCTGTAGAAAAAAGCCGTGGCCAGATTATGGATGCAGTGGATATGCGTCCTGAGGTTGTGAATCTGCTGGTGGGCGAAGAGGTGAAGGTTATCCCTGCCGAGGACGTGCATGTGGGCGATATTCTTTTGGTACGCGCCGGCGACCGCATTCCTCTGGATGGCGTGGTTATTGAAGGCGAAAGCCTCGTGGACACTTCCCCCGTTACGGGCGAACCCGTGCCGGTGAAGCGTAAATATGGTGATGAAATCGTCTCCGGCTGCGTGAATACCAGCGGTATGCTCAAAATTCGCGTGGAAAAGGTGCTGGCAGAGTCCATGGTAACGAGAATTTTGGACAGCGTGGAAAATGCCGCTGCCTCCAAGCCGACCATTGACCGCTTTATTACCCGCTTCGCCCGTGTTTATACTCCCTTTGTAGTAGCTGCGGCAGTGGCTGTGGCTGTGATTCCCTCCCTGCTTACAGGGGATTGGCAAAAATGGGTTTACACAGCACTGACCTTCCTCGTTATTAGCTGTCCCTGCGCTTTAGTGCTGAGCGTACCCTTGGCCTTTTTCAGCGGTATCGGCGCTGGCTCCAAATATGGCATCCTGTTCAAGGGTGGCGTAGCCATGGAGGCTTTAAAGCATGTGAAGGCCGTGATTATGGATAAAACCGGCACCGTGACCAAGGGTAATTTCGTACTGCAGTCCCTGCAGGCAGCACAAGACTTTAGCGAAGCGGAGCTTTTGCAATATACCGCCAGCGCAGAGCTTGTTTCGACCCATCCCATTGCCCAAAGCATCGTGCAAGCGGCGAAGGAAAGAGGCCTCACGCTGGTACGACCGGACAGCTTTGAAGAGATTGCCGGCGAGGGCTTGGTGGCGCATTTTGGCACTAAGCGCGTGCTCTGTGGTAATACCAAGCTGATGCAGCACTTTGGTATTAAGTGCGAAGCCTACGAAGCAGCTGCCAGCGGCAGTGAGGTGCTGGTAGCAGAAGGCTCTAACTTTATCGGCCAGCTTGTGATTAGCGATACGCTGAAGGAGGATGCTCAAGCAGCTATCGCCACTTTGAAAAAGCAGGGCTTGGTCACTGCTATGCTTACGGGTGATGCCCCAAAAGAGGCTCAGGCCGTGGCTAGCGCTGCTGGTATTGACGAGGTGAGGGCACAGCTTTTGCCTCAGGATAAGCTCAATGAGCTCAATAAAATACGTAATAAATATGGCGCTGTGATGTTCGTGGGCGACGGCATCAACGATGCACCGGTGCTGGCGGGTGCCGATGTGGGCGCAGCCATGGGCAGCGGCGCAGATGCTGCTATCGAGGCAGCGGATGTAGTTTTCATGAATAGCGAAATGAAGGCTATTCCTCAGGCCATCGCTATTGCCCGTGCGACGGGCAGCATCGCTTGGCAGAACGTGGTTTTCGCTCTAGGCGTTAAGGTAATTATTATGGTAGCAGGCCTGATGGGTTATGCCTCGATGTGGGCCGCCGTTTTTGCGGATACGGGTGTTTCCGTGCTGTGCGTGCTGAATTCCGTGCGTATTTTATATAAAAAGATTTAAGTGCATATCTAAAAAGGCACCACTTACGGTTAGAGTAGGTGGTGCTTTGTCTATTATAAAGCTGTGGCTCAAAAATTTCACTTCGGGCACGTTGCGCAAAGCTAGTGTTTCACGCTATAATATGTATAAGTGGGTTTATGCCCTTTTTTAGCTATGAGCAAAATGTTCGTGGCAGGCGTTGTGTTTATGTCGTTTAATTTTATTTTTGTAGTTATAGAGGAGAAAAAACATGTTTATTGACAGAGCGAGAATTTATGTGGAGGCTGGTGATGGCGGCGACGGCATGAGCAGCTTCCGTCGTGAAAAATTTGTGGAAAAGGGTGGCCCCAACGGCGGCAACGGTGGTCGTGGTGGCGACGTAGTATTAGTTGCGGATAAAAATCTGAATACCCTGATTGACTTCCGCTATAAGCGTAAATATGTGGCTAAGCGCGGCGGTCAGGGTGGCACTAAAAACTGCACCGGCATGCGTGCGGATACTGTTTATGTGAAGGTGCCCATGGGTACACTGGTGCGTGATGATGCCACTGGCGCCGTGATGGCCGATTTAGTGGAGGATGGTCAACAATATGTGGCTGCTAAGGGTGGTCGCGGTGGCAAGGGCAATGCTTGCTATGTGACGAGCACCAACCGTGCGCCGACCTTTGCCGAAAAGGGTGAGCCCGGCGAAAACCGTTGGCTGAAGCTGGAGCTGAAGCTGTTGGCCGATGTGGGCCTGGTGGGCTATCCCAGCGTGGGCAAGTCCAGCATTATTGCCCAGGTGAGTGCTGCGCGCCCGGAAATCGCTGCTTATCACTTCACCACTCTGACGCCGGTTTTGGGCGTGGTGCGCTTGGATGAGGAGCGCAGCTTCGTGCTGGCCGACATCCCCGGATTGATTGAGGGTGCTCATGAGGGCGTGGGCTTGGGCCATGACTTTTTGCGTCATGTGGAGCGTACCAAGGTGCTGCTGCACATCGTGGACGTGGCAGGCGTGGATGGCCGCGACCCCATCGAGGATTTTGATAAAATTAACAACGAGCTGGCTGAATATAGCGAGCGCTTGGCGCGTCGTAAACAGCTGGTGGTAGCTAATAAAATGGATTTGCCCGATGCGCAGGAGAATTTTGAGCGCCTAAAGGAATATGTGGAGGCTAAGGGCTACGAAATCTTTAAGGCCAGCGCTGCTACGGGCGAGGGCCTGCGCGAGCTCATGTTTAAGGCTTATGATTTGCTGCTGCAATATGAGCCGGAGGAGGATGAAGAGGATTTGGCGCGCTTCGACGAGATTGACCCGGATAGCTACGAAATCGTAGAGGGCAACGACACTGATTGGGAAGTGCGTGGTAAAAACATCGAGCGTCTGGTGGCTATGACCAATTTTGATAATGACGAAGCGCTGTATCGCTTCCAGCTGATTTGGAAACGCCTGGGTATTGATGAAGCGCTGAAGGAAAAGGGCGTCCAAGAGGGCGAAAGCGTGCGCATTCGCGACATGGTCTTTGAATATAAGGACAACAACTAAGAAACAGGTGAGATTATGGGAGAGGGTAAATCCTTTCGTGAAGCCTTAAAAAAAGCCAAACGCATTGTGGTAAAGGTTGGTACTAGCACCATTACCTATGCCAATGGCAAGCGTAATTTTAGTCAAATAGATCGCTTGGCTAGGGAGCTGAGCGATTTGCAGAACCAGGGCAAGGAAATGATTCTTGTTTCCAGTGGTGCTGTCGCGGTGGGTGTGGACCGCTTAGGCCTGCCCGCTAAGCCCTCCACTATCCCCGGCAAGCAGGCCTGTGCTGCTGTGGGACAGGGCGTTTTGATGCATACTTACGAAAAGCTTTTTGCTGATTATGGTCAGATTGTGGCTCAGGTGTTGATTACGCGTACTGAGGCCATTGACCGTCATCGTTATACCAATTGCCGCAACACCTTTATGACCTTGCTGCAGCAGGGTGTTATCCCCATTGTCAACGAAAATGACGTGGTGGCGCTGGACGAGCTGAAGATTGGCGATAATGATAATATGTCGGCTCTTGTTGCAGGCATCGTGGACGCTGATTTGGTCATCATTTTGTCCGATATAGATGGTCTTTACACGGCTAACCCTGCCACACATCCCGAGGCAACGCTGGTGCACACTGTGCAGGAGATTACACCTGAGATTGAAGCCAGTGCTGGTGGCGTGGGCTCTTCCCGTGGTACCGGTGGCATGGCTACCAAAATCCAAGCTGCCAAAGCGGCTACCAATAGCGGCATTCAGCTGGTTATTGCCAGTGGCACCGAAAAGAACGCTATCCCGCGCATTTTGCAGGGTGAGGAAATTGGTACGCTTTTCGTAAGCCGCGAAAACCGCCTGCAGTTCCGCAAGCGTTGGCTGGCCTTTGGCGCTAAGATTCAGGGCAGTATCGTGGTGGATGATGGCTGCGCTAAGGCCATTCGTAAGGCCGGTGGCTGCAGTATTTTGCCCGCAGGTATCTATCAGGTGGTGGGTGATTTCCAAAGCGGCAGCACGATCAGCGTTATTGACAAGGAGGGCCACGAGCTGGCTCGAGGTCTTGTGCATTATACAGCTGCGGAGCTAGAAAAAATCAAGGGCTGCAAGTCCAGTGATATAGAAGGCATTTTAGGTCATAAAAACTACGACGAAGTAATTCATCGTGACGATTTGGTTATTTTGCAATAAGTGTTGGGCGTGGCGAGGAATTGTCTAATAGGCTTTGCTCGCTCGTGGCTATTTTAGTGAGGGATACACATGGATACATATGAATTGGTGAAAACAAAGGCTGCGGCTGCGAAAAAGGCGGCTGCTAAGCTGGCTGTGACCAGCACAGCTGTGAAGAATAAGGCGCTGCTGGCGATGGCAGAGGCTCTACTAGCCAAGCAGGAGGAGATTCTAGCGGCTAACGCTCTCGATATGGAGCGTGCTGCTGCCAAGGGCATGAAGAGCTCCATGCTGGACCGTTTAAAGCTGACCGCTGCTCGCATCGAGGGCATGGCCGATGGCTTGCGTCAGGTGGCTAATTTGCCCGACCCGGTGGGCAATGTGCTGGATGGCAAAACGCTGGCTAATGGGCTCACTATTACCAAGGTGCGGGTGCCCTTGGGCGTAATCGGCATCATCTACGAAGCGCGCCCCAATGTAACTGCGGATGCGGCAGGACTGTGCCTGAAATCTGGTAACGCCGTGGTGCTTAAGGGCGGCAGCGAGGCCATGGAGTCCAATAAGGCGGTGGCCGGGATTCTGAGTGAAGCAGCGACAGCTGCAGGCATGCCGGAGGGAGCGATTCAGTTTATTGATACCAGCGACCGTCAGGCCGTGCAGGATTTGATTCATTTGAATGGCCTTGTGGATGTGGTTATTCCCCGCGGTGGCGCAGGCCTGATTAAGATGGTGGTGATGAACGCTACCGTACCCGTTATCGAAACCGGTGCAGGGGTATGCCACACCTACGTTGACGCCAGCGCTGATGTGGAAATGGCAGTTAAAATCGCCTATAACGCCAAGGTGCAGCGTCCTTCTGTTTGCAACGCTATGGAAACACTGTTGGTGCATAAGGCTATAGCAGATAAGTTTATGCCCGCCATGCTGGCCAAATACGCTGAGGCTGGCGTGGAAATCCGCGGTGACGAGGGTGTGCAGTCCTTTGACAAGGCTGTGGTGCCCGTTACGGAAGAGGACTGGGCGACGGAATACGGCGACTTGCGCCTATCCGTGAAGCTTGTGGACTCCATCGAGGAGGCGATGGAGCATATTGCGCGCTTTGGCACGGGCCACAGCGAGTGCATTGTGACCAATGATTACAGCCAAGCTCAGCTGTTCCAGAAGACTGTGGATGCAGCGGCAGTATATGTCAATGCTTCCACACGCTTCACCGATGGCAATGAGTTTGGCTTTGGTGCGGAAATCGGCATTAGCACCCAAAAGCTGCACGCGCGGGGACCCATGGCCCTGCCTGAGCTGACCAGCACCAAGTATTTAATCTGTGGCAATGGCCAGATTAGAGGATAAAATTAAAAATAGGCCCCTTTTGTGGACCTTGAGCGAAAGCTAGAGCCCTGCTTCTAATAAATTAAAAGCAGGGCTCTTTTTTATCTTATATAATTATCTTCTTACCACAGTCCAAGCACGTGCTGCATAATGAGGCTCACCACAGTGATGCCCACCCAGCAGCAGAAGCCCATTAAAATAGGCTTACCACCGGTTTTAATCAGCTTCACGATATTGGTGTTGAGGCCAATGGCACACATGGAAAGCACGATGAAGAACTTGCTCAGGGTTTTTAAGGGATTGAAGGCTTCAATGGCTACACCCATATTGAGTGCGATAGTGGTGATTACAGAAGCCAGTACAAAGTAAATGATGAAGAAGGGGAAAACGCTCTTGATGCTGTAGCTATTGCCTTCTGCACCGGCTGCATTTTTAGCATTTTTCGTAGTCAAATAAGCCAGCACCATGGTAATGGGGATGATGGCCAGAGTGCGGGTGAGCTTAACGGTAACTGCCTTGTCCAAGGTTGCAGAGCCCAGATTGTGCATAGAATCCCAAGTGGCCGCGCAGGCAGTTACGGAAGAGGTGTCGTTAACGGCGGTGCCGGCAAAAATGCCGAAGGCTTCGCCGCTGCCAGTGGAAAAGCCCACCAGCATGCCCAAGGTCGGGAAGACCAGCGCTGCCACCATGTTGAAGAAGAAGATTACGGAGATGGACTGCGCTACCTCCTCGTCATCGGCCTTGATAACGGGAGCAGTTGCAGCGATGGCGGAGCCGCCGCAGATGGAGGAGCCAACGCCTACCAGAGTAGAGATTTTAGTGGGCATGCCCATCCAGTGATGCATAGCCCAAGCAATCAAAAGCGAGGTAGCAATGGTGCTGATGATAATGGGCAGGGATTGCACGCCGGTTTGCAAAACAACGGATAAATTCAAACCAAAGCCCAGTAAAATTACTGCGTATTGCAAAATCTTTTTAGAAACATAGTTGATGCCGGTTTGCAAATTAGTTTTATCATGGATAAACAGGGTAACAATCATACCGGCGATGATGGCGAAAACAGGGCCGCCAATCAGGGGAAACATTTTACCAAGGAACCAGCAGGGAGTGGAGATGATGAGGCACAGCAGCATGCCCTTCCAGTTTTTTTCTATAAATTGCATTTCAAAAACCTCTTTCCTTCAAAATTCAGTAGGCGTTTTTACGATGTTTCTATCATAACATAAAAAGAGGATAATGAAAAATTATCTATCTTTATTATATGATAAAGTTTTGTTATAATATAGACAAGGAATACGCTTGAGGAGGTTCGCAATGCAGGATTTTAGAATGGACACATTTCTTGCTGTGTGCAAGTTTATGAATTTTACTAAGGCTGCGGCCTATTTAAACATGACGCAGCCTGCGGTGTCCCAGCATATTCGCTTTTTGAGCCAAAGCTATGGGGTTGATTTGTTTATCATGGAAGGCAAGCGCTTGCAGCTAACGGAGGCTGGCAAAATTTTGCAGCAGGCGGCCTTAAATATGAAGCATGATGAGCAGCACATGCGTGAGCGCATGCTGCAAACTAAAATCGGCCTCACTAATTACGCCTTTGGCGCAACGCTTTCCGTAGCGGAGTTTATGCTGGTGGAAGATTTGCGCAACTTTTTGCATCGCCATCCCGACAGCCATGTGCGGATGCAGGTGGGCAATACGCAGGATCTGCTGCAGCTGCTGGGGACCAGCGAGCTTGATTTTGCTATTGTGGAGGGCGCATTTCCCAAGGCGGAATATGCCTTTTTACCATATAAGCAGGAGGCCTTTGTAGCAGTGGGTAGTCCAGCAAAGGCTAAGCAATACGCCGGTGCCAGCGTTCGGAACCTGCTACAGGAAACAGTGTTTTTGCGCGAGCCCGGAAGTGGTACGCGCAATATTTTGGAGGACTATCTGGAGCAGCAGGGCTTGAGTGTGCAGGATTTTGCTACCAGAGTGGAGCTGGGCAATATAGGCGCGATTAAATATATGCTGCAGGATGATTTGGGCATCAGCTTTTGCTATCATGCGGCCATCAAGCAGGAGGAAAAACGCGGAGAATTGGCGGTTATTCCCCTGCGAGATTTGCACTTATTCCATGAAATCAATTTCATCTACCGCAAGGCTAGCATTTTTCAAGAGGATTATCGCAAGATTTATTACGAGCTGTGTGGCTGTTGTGGAGGATTATGAAGATACCAAAACAGCTATGTGTTATTCAATGCTTTCTGAAAAATTACTCTGACCTGCTTAGAAAGCATTGTTTTCGCATGTTTCTGGGTATATAATATTAGACAGAGTGTTTAACGGAGCGTCCTATTTTTGGCAGAAATAAATGCTTATAGCTAAGAAGGGGGACAGCTTTTGAAGGAGGATATTGTCATGAAGAAAACTTGGAAAAAGAGCTTGGCAGCCGCTTTGGCAATGGGTTTGGTTGTAATGCTGTCCGCAGGCTGCGGTGGTGGCGATGCCAAAAAGGATGCTGCTAAGGATACCAAAGCTAGCGCCGGTAAGATCGTGCAATTGAAGAGCGAAAAAGAGGCCGATTTGCTGGCTCAAGCTAAAAAAGAGGGCAGTGTAAAGGTATATTCCATTACCTCCCGCGTTTCTAAAGCTGGTGCTGCCTTTGAGAAAAAGTATGGCATTAAGGTTATTGCTAGCAACCTGAAGGATTTCGAGCTGATTGATAAGATTTCTACCGAGGCTAAGGCTAAGGCTGAAGGCGCTGACCTTGTTATTTGCCAAGACAGCGGTCGTGTCTATGGTGAGCTGATTACTACCGGTTATCTGCAAAACTATGTGCCTGCCGACCTTAAGAGTGTTATTCCTGAAGCTAACCAGAGCCCCTTGGTATTTGCTTATATGAACAAGGTGCTGGTTTATAATAATGAAAATGGTAAGGCTGCTCCCATCAGCAATCTGTGGCAGCTGACCGAGCCCAATATGAAGGGCAAATTCTTCTTTAAGAGCCCCATGCAGGAGGGCATCAATGCCAACTTCCTGACCATGCTGACCAAGCAAGAAAATGCTGACAAGCTGGCCAAGGCTTACGAGGATTTGTACAAGAAGCCCTTGAAGCTGACTACTAAGAATGCTGGCTATGAATGGATTAAAATGGCCTTCCAAAATGGTTTAGTAATGGGCCCCTCCGATACTGCTATGACCGAGTCCGTAGGCGTAAAGGGTCAAAACCTGACTGCTATTGGCCTTTTGAACTATTCCAAGCTGCGTTATGCTGAAAAGAAAAATTTGGCAGTGGGCACTGCTGATAAGGTAACTCCCTTTGCAGGCTTCTACTATCCTGAATATGTAATGCTGGTGAAGGATGCGAAGCATCCGGCTGCTGCTAAGCTGTTCGTACAATTTTTGCTGACCAAGGAAGGCTTTGCAAGCTGGTCCAAGGATATGGGCACCTATTCCGGCAACGAAACCATTAAGGTTGCAAAAGGCGACAAGCCCTTGGCTGAATGGCAAAAGGTATTGGTTGGCGACGATCCGCAATATATCTTCGAGCATCGTGCCGAGGTTGAAGAGTTCATTTCTAAATTCATGTAATGAAGCTCGTTACTGGTTGAGCAATGATTGAATAAGGTAAATTAGGCAAGGGGGCGGGGAAGCTTCTCCGCTCCTTCTTGCTTTTGAGGTTATTTTTATGAGTTTATTGCATCGCGTGCGGATGTTTTGTCGCAAGCCGCACAATTTAATTTTGGCATTTTTATTTGTAGCCTTAATTGTGCTAACATTCCTGCCTCTGCTGTCCATTGTCTTGGACACCTTTACTGTGCATACCTCTGAGGTGATGCGCATCCGCGGCAGTCATGCGGGGGATTGGACGCTATACCATTGGCGCAAGGTGCTTTTGGATGGCGAAAACAGTATGGCTATTTTTTATAAGCCTCTTTGGAATACAGTGCTGATTTCCTTTGCTACCTGTGCCATCGCCATCGGTTTTGGCGGTACTATGGCCTGGCTTATTACCCGCTCTAATATTCGTTTTAAGGGCTTTTTGTCCGCTATTTTTGTGGTTCCATATATTATGCCCTCATGGACGTTGGCTTTGGCTTGGCTGAACTTTTTTAGAAACTCTTTGGTTGGCGGCGTGCCGGGCCTTTTTACTGTGCTCACAGGCATCCCCACCCCTAACTGGTTCGCTTACGGCTTTTTGCCCATTTCTATTGTGCAGGGCATTCACTATGCTCCCTTCGCCTATATTTTGATCGGTGGCATTTTGAAAAATATGGATGCCAATCTGGAGGAGGCAGCTCAGCTTTTGCATGCCTCTCGTTGGCAAATTCTGCGTCGCATTACCCTGCCAATGGTTAAGCCTGCGATTTTGTCCACCTTTTTGCTGGCCTTTTCCAGCTCTATGAGTGCCTTTGCTGTGCCCGCCTTTTTAGGTGCGCCAGTGCGCTACCATGTGTTGACCACACAGCTCTTCCGTACTCTGCAGGGACTGAACCCCGGCTATGGTTATCTGATGGCCTTGATTTTGATTCTCATCGGCGTGGGCATTATGCTGATTAATCAAAAGGTGCTGGACAATCGCAAATCCTATACCACTATTACAGGCAAAAGCTCCAATATTTCCCTGTTTAATCTGCGTGCGCTGCGCACTCCCTTGTCCTACGGCTTGGGATTCTTGCTGACCTGCGTGACCATCATTCCCTTGATTACCTTTGCGGTGGAAAGCTTTATTGTTGAGCCTGGCAACTACAGCTGGAGCAATTTCAGCACCGTCTTTTGGGTAGGCGAGGGTGCTACCGATATTGCTAATGGCGAGCCCGGCGTGCTGAAGAACCGTAGCATCTATAACGGACTTTATAATAGTATTGTGCTGAGCGTGCTGTGCGCCTTTTTCGCCGGCACTATCGGTATTCTTGCAGGTTATGCCATCGTGCGCAAGAAGGGTACCTGGCTGAGCAATGCTGTTAACCATCTCACCTTCTTCCCCTATTTGATTCCGTCCATGGCCTTTGGTGCCATTTATTTGTCAATGTTCGCGTTGCCCCGTGGGCCTATTCCGGCCTTGTATGGTACCTTCTCTGTTTTAGTTTTGATTGGTACGGTAAAATATTTGCCCTTTGCCACTAAAGCAGGGGTTAACTCCATGCTGCAGCTGGGTGGTGAAATTGAAGAGGCAGGTATTATTATGGGCATTCCTTGGTGGAAGCGTATGGTACGCATCATTATGCCCATCCAAAAAACCAGCATATTGTCCGGTTATTTGCTGCCGTACATTTCCTGCATGCGCGAGCTGTCACTATTTATTCTGTTGATTTCCCCGTCCTCAGCAGTGCTGACCACCATGCTCTTCCAATACAATGAGAAGGGCTGGAACCAGTATGCTAACGCTATCAATTTGCTGATTGTACTGGTTGTATTGCTGTCCAACTGGATTATTAATAAGCTGACGGGTGCTTCTATTGATAAAGGAATAGGGTGAGAATATGCCGAAAATTGTTTTAAAAAATATAACGAAAAAGTTTGGCAGCAAAAGCGCTGCTGTAGAAAATTTAAATTTAGTTATTGAGGACCGCTCCTTCATTACGCTTTTGGGTCCCTCAGGCTGCGGCAAGACCACTACCTTGCGCATGATTGCAGGCCTTGAGACTCCTACCAGTGGTGAGATTACCATTAATGATGAAGTGGTTTTCTCCTCGGAAAAGGGCATTGATGTGCCGCCGGAAAAGCGTGGTGTGGGCTTTTTGTTCCAAAACTACGCTCTGTGGCCCCATATGACGGTGTATGAAAACATTACCTTTGGCTTGGAAAACCTGAAATGGGAAAAGGAAAAGATCAAGGCTAGAGCAACTGAGCTCATGGCCATGCTGAAGATTGGCGAATACGCCGGGCGTTATCCTAGCGAGCTCAGTGGTGGTCAGCAGCAGCGTGTGGCCATTGCAAGAACCTTGGCTACGGGCCCTAAGACCCTGTTTATGGACGAGCCCCTGTCCAATCTGGATGCCAAGCTGCGCATGGAAATGCGCACGGAGCTGAAGCGATTGCATTTGGAAACAGATTCGACCTTTGTCTATGTAACCCATGACCAGTTAGAGGCGATGACGTTGTCTACGAAAATTTGCCTTCTAAAGCAGGGTCAGCTGCAGCAGTATGCTGCACCGCTCACTGTTTATCATGAGCCGGCTAATAGCTTTGTAGCAGATTTTATCGGCAGTCCCAATATAAATTTGCTCCCTGTGCTGGTTGATAAGGTTGAAAAGAATGCTGCAGTAATCAAGCTGGGCGATAGCCAGCTGCGCTTTGCTTATGCAGGTGAGGCTAGTTCTATTGACAGCGGAAGCGAGCTGGTACTGGGTGTGCGCCCTGAGAATGTACTACTCAGTGAAGCTGAAGGCGACTTCAACGCTAAGGTTTATAGCACGCTGCCCAGCGGCATGGAGACGGTAGTGCGCCTTGAGATGAAGGGCATTATGCTTACTGCGGTAGTATTTGGCGGTGTGGATTTTGCTGTGAACCAGCCCGTAAAGATTAGCTTCAAGGGCGACCAGCATCATCTCTTCGCTATGGGTGATGCCGGGATCAAGCTTGCCAGTGGCAGCTTAATGAAGTAGATCTTTCTAAATTGTTAATTTTTAGAGCTCGGGGTGGCTGTAACTAGCTGCCTCGAGCTTTTTGTTTAATAAAAAGTGATGTTTTTGTAAGCTTTTTGTGAATTAAATGGATTTGGCTTAATATACGGGGGATTATGGGGGGCTAGCGTAAAGTTTTTGTAGGAAAAACGGGAAATAAAAATAAAAGAGAACACCA
>USBV01000002.1 GCA_900553055.1 uncultured Phascolarctobacterium sp. | reverse complement strand
CACTAAATGCTGATGCGTGTTCGCCAGTTTCAATACCATGACCGGCAGCCTCAACACCTACAAGTTCAACACTCTTGTCTTCAACAAATGGATAGAACATACCTATTGAATTTGAGCCACCACCTACACAAGCAAATACTCTGTCAGGAAGTCTGCCTTCTTTTTCAAGAACTTGTTTTCTAGTTTCATCGCCAATAATTCTCTGGAAATCTCTTACCATTGTAGGATATGGATGAGGACCTACTGCTGAACCGATTATATAAAATGTATCTTCTGCTCTTTCTGCCCATGTTCTTATCGCCTCATTAGTGGCATCCTTTAATGTTGAACTTCCACTTGTGACAGGATGTACTTTTGCACCGAGCATTTCCATTCTGAATACATTAAGTGACTGCCTTTCTATATCTTCAGCACCCATATATACTGTACATTCCATTCCAAAAAGTGCTGCTCCTGTAGCTGTTGCTGCTGCTGCTCCGGCTGCTGCTGGCGAAGCTGCTGCTGAAAAGACCGAATTCGACGTAATCCTGGCTTCCGCTGGCGCTTCCAAGATCGGCGTTATTAAGGCTGTTCGCGAAGCTACCGGCCTGGGCCTGAAAGAAGCTAAAGCTCTGGTTGACGGCGCTCCCGCTCCTGTAAAAGAAAAGATCTCCAAGGCTGACGCTGACGCTCTGAAAGCTAAACTGGAAGAAGCTGGCGCTACCGTAGAAATTAAATAATTACCCGCTGCGCTAGCAGCACTTGGTAGTTATTAACTACGAACTAATCCCCCGATTGCTTGCAGTCGGGGGATTTTTTATGTCGTAAGTAAAGCACAGCTGCTTAAGGGCACTATTGAATGATTAAGTCCATTATTAAAGAGTACTAAAAACAAACATTCTTTTCGGTATATTCACTGGACTGATAAAAATATACTATATTTGTAGTTGATGAGCGAACAAAAACTACTTGTACACCAGTATAACGAGTATATGATTATTAGTGAACACATACCATTTAAGTTCTAGGGTGTAGTTTATATTTTTTCTCTAAAATATTTCATTTTCTACGCTGTAGGGCAGAGATGGTCGACAGCTTCTGGCTCATGGAAGTGATACACTTAAGGTTGTTGGTAGTTGTCGAATATAATGGACCTTAAAAGCAGTAAGTAGTGAGGTATTCTTTAACTAAGAAATATTTAATGACTACAAGCGTATGAAGTAAAAGCTGCAAAGTTTACAATGATGGACACTAAATAGTGCAAAAAGTGTTACATGGGTGTTAAAATAGGGTTGTTTATGATAAAATACTAAGATGGAGTGTGCGTGTTGTAACATTTTTGAAACGAGTTTAAACACGATCAAGAAAAACTATTTATCCCCCAATCCCCCCCTATTTGGGGGAAAAGAGAAATCTGTTTTGCTTTAAAGAGCAGCAATAGTCTTGGGCACGTCTTCTTAAGCAGTGATGAATCTAGGCTAAGTGGAAATATAATTTCATGATGGTAAAATCAAACCATTAAGGGATGTTAGTGACTGTAAGCTATTACCATTTACTATTAGTTATAGAGTAGATGGACGGAGGGATGAAAGAAAAAAAACCAACATCTCGGAACAAAAAGCTATTATTTCTTTAATAAAGGCTTGCATGGAAAGAGAAGAGTATCGGAATAAGACGTTTGGCGTTATAACATTATTAGGAGACGAACAAGCTGATGCTATTCAAAGTAATCTAGCAAACCATATTAGCCCTGCAATGTTACTAAAACATAAGGTGCTTTGTGGCAATGCATCTAATTTCCAAGGTGATGAAAGAGATGTTATATTTTTAAGCATGGTAGATAGCAATGATTCGGAAGGACCTTTAAGGGCTATAAATGATGGCGTAAATGATGCAATCAAGAAGCGGTATAATGTTGCCGTAAGCCGTGCAAGGGATCAGCTTTGGGTTGTTCATTCTTTGGATAGAAATAATGATCTTAAAAGTGGTGATATTCGTAAACGACTTCTAGATTACATTTCTGATCCAAAAGCTTATATTGGTAAGGACGAGTTTATTGCCAAAAAAGCAGATTCTCCTTTTGAGGTTAGTGTCGCTAAAAAGCTGATAGCTGAAGGTTATAATATCGTTCAACAGTGGGAAGTTGGCTCATACCGCATTGATATGGTAGCTGTTTGTGGCAATAAAAAAATCGCAATTGAGTGTGATGGAGAACGCTACCATCGTGGCGAGAAAAAAATAGCCCAAGATATGGAAAGGCAGACTATACTAGAACGAATTGGCTGGAAATTTATTAGAATTCGTGGTAGCGAATATTATAGTAATCCAGTTGATACTATGAATTCAGTGATGCAAAAGCTATCCGCTTTTGGTATTGAACCAGAAACCAATATAACTCATACCCATGATAATGAAACATTGCTTTTGGAAGAAATTAAGATTAGAGCTGCTGAGATTCTTAATAATTGGGATGCGGATAGGCCTGAATTAGTGAGAAAAAGGAAAGCAAGTTCTTTGTTATTAGAGAAGAAGCAACTAACGGAAGATCCATTAAGTAATACTGAGGTTGAAGAAGACAGTAGCCTGGAAAAAAAGGATGAAACTATTAGTATAGTTAATACTGATAGTGATGAGGATGATGATATTAATAATGTTACTTCATCAGTAGATGGAGTAACAGGTGATACTATCGTTCCAGAAGAATTATTTGAGAATAGCAAAATAGGAATCTGGGTTCAGTTATCAATTTTTAGTAAACTCACCGATAAGGAAAAGACTATTGCAGCACAGATTTATAAAGATTTGAAAGGTGGACATTTGCGTGATTCCCTAAAATTAGAAGCAATTGCTGTTTTAGAATCAGCGATTAAGAAAGGATTTGTAGTTAGCGATTCTATCAAAAAGCTTTTAGGAAAAAATGGCAAGGTTAACCTTGATGTTCTAATCGACAAAAGTATGGAATCTGATGTTAAACACAAAAAGTCAAATACTAACAATAGAAAAAAACAAAAAGAAGTTCATAATAACAATATCGAACAATTGAATCTTTTTGGCGATAATGGAGTTGAGGAAATAGCTTCTGAATTAAAGAAAGAAAACCTTGAAGTATGTTTAGTAGGAGATGAAATCTGGGTTCTGGGTGAGGTCAATTTGGCTATAAAGCTAGGGAAATACAAAAATTTTAAGTTCCGTAGAGAAGGTTGTGAAGCCACTGGATTTAGGCCTTCTTGGGTAATGCATTTATAATGATTTAGGAAAGGTGATAATGAAAAATGGTAACCAATAAAGATTTTACATTTGAAATTTTGGCTGAAATAGGTGTAATTTCTGAGAAGTCAAAGGGATGGCGTAAAGAACTTAATTTAGTATCATTCAATGGAAATGCACCGAAATACGACTTACGTGAATGGGCTCCTAATCATGAGAAGATGGGCAAGGGAATAACACTCAATGAGGAGGAATTAGAGCAGTTAAAGAAAATATTAATTGGGTAAATATTATATGTACCAATGTGTAGCATAGCATCTTGTATTCTGGTATGAAAATGTTGCCCGCTAGGTGACCACATAATTTTCCAGGTTTTTTATAATGAAACCATAAAAAGTGATGGAGGTGCTGGTGATGATTTTCAATTCTAGTCTTGCAGAAAAACTGTCACAATTTTATAAAAACAGCCAATATAAGCAAGCGAATGTTAAGTTTTGGGATACCGAAGAACTATATGGTACTGTTGCTGTGAGTTCTGACTTTCATATTTGGGTATATAAGACCAGTAAAGATGGTCTAGATTTTGTATACCTTCATAAAAGATCTCCTCTGTCCAATCAGGCAATTGCTCTTCCTGTCTACTGGGTTTCGTCAAATGATTTTGAGTTTAGTAGTTTTTTATTACTAAAAGATAGTGGAGTGGTTGAATGGGAAGATGATTATTTCGATAAAAGGTTGTTTTTAGCCAAATATATTTTAAAGCCAACTTATACGATAGAAGTTCATAGGACATTATGGAAAAAGTATAAGTACATTTTCCTTTATAAATATAACAATACAACACGACAGGGATTGGCTATACCTGTTGAGGCTGTTCCCAAAATTTCTCGATTAATACATGCCATTATTGATGGAAAAAAGATTGTGTTTAAAGTGGGTGATAAGATTAGATCCTATGATGTAAAAAATGGCGCTATTGATATAGGTACGGTTATGCATATTTATGATAGCGAACAAGAATTAGTGGCTAAATTTGAGGATGGAGCTTGGGTAAGGCTTCAATTTTGTGATTGTGAAATTGTTTAGTAAATAATGGTAGTAATTTCCTACAATAAAATATGAGCCGCCCAATATGGCGGCTCTACTGCTCTCACTATGCATTTATTATTTCAATCCGTGTTCGTGCTCATAATCACATACCGCATCCTTGAAGGCCATAACAGCGGCATCTTTTAGTAGCTTCTCAATTTTACCCCAAGGCCTCCCTCCATTGACTTTAATCATGGTCGCGGCAATGGGCTTGAGCATTTGAAAAGCCAATTTGAAAAGCTCTTCTTCCATGTTTATGGAAATTTTGGGCTTGCCAGCAGCTTCTCTACGCATGGAAACAATGTAGTCTTTAACTGCGGCTTTTTCGTATTCAGTGAGGATAAAGGTGGAAGGTTTTGCTCCGTCGGGAAGGCTTTTCTTGCGGCCTGCGCCCTCGCGTGCACCACCATGGGTATTAGTTTTTTTCATAGTTTCTTCTGTCATAGTATCTACCGCCTTTCTAGCTTTTCTAATAATTTCAAGATTTCTTGAATATATAATAACACGATAAGATGCGTATGTCTAGAGTAAATTCAAAAAAATTAAATAATCTATGTGAAATTCAAGATATGGATATGCTAGTGTTGTGTACGATTAAGCTTAGAGTGGTGAGCTTTTGTGATGAACAAGCTGGCCAGTGTCTTGCACGCATGAGTTGTCAAAGCCGGCGAATTTGACTTTTTTAGAGATTTTTGGTATAATATAAATGTAAATGAATCGTCTATCGCATGAGGACGCGAAAGTTCTGCGAAGTGCTAGCTGCTAAGTGAGCGTAACCTGAGGACGTGATGCTCAGGGATTTTTTGTATATTTTTATAATTAAAGAATCATCCATCACAGGAGGATGCACGGTCCTGTGAAGTGCTAGCTGCTAAGTGAGCGTTAACCTGAGGACGAAAACTCAGGGGTTTTTTGTTTCTCTAGGGGGTTCTCATGAGATATGTGGAAAATGGCGTGCGTGAAGATTTTGCAAAGTTGACATTAAAGGGGTTGAAAGTGCCTTTATGCAAATTAAATGAGGAGGAATGGCTAGAGGTTGTTTTTGGCATCAAAAGCAGTAGTAGCGATGTAAAAAAGAACCCAGGCGGCAAAAGTGATACTGTTAGCTTACAAGGTAGCTCAACATGTGGTGATGCATCCATAGACATATTGGAGCTTTCAGCAAGGGCGGAGCACTGTTTGCAAAGGGCTGGGGTTACGACGATAGGAGAGCTGTGTGCTATGAGTGAGGAAGAGTTATCCAAACTGCGCAACATGGGCAAAAAGACGGTGGAAGAGGTTAAAGAAAAGCTTCGTAATATGGGTTATGAATTAAAAATACTATAATAAAAAGGAGATGTAGAAGGATGACTATGAAAAATTATTATGAAGATAAGAAATCAAAATTTATCAATGAGGAAGAGTTAGGATCAATCTTCGATTTATATGATAGCTATGGTTTTAAAACATCCTTAGCAAAATGTCGATATAGTGGTGGGTATTATATCCTTATTACTAAATATATTGATGGGGGTCCAAGCAGAACCTTCTCTATTCCTATAGATTTTGTGCCGTCTGTAGCTAAGTTACTGCAAGAAGCTAGTGAAAAGTGCAAAGATAAGCGTAATAGGTAATTAATAGTGTATTGAAGGGTAAGAATATGCTAAATTTAATAGATTTAGAAAGCAAAAGAAAGCTGCATATTGTTCAAGATGATAAAACGAAACAATACTACTGCTTTACAGATTTTGATTGGAATGGGAAATACTATGCTGGCTCGCCTTGTGACGAGGATGGTTTGGTGGAAGGAGAAACACGAATCATAGCCATAGTACCAGTGATGTTAAGAACCTATAAAGATACGAGCGATTGTACAGCCAAGGTGCTATGTTACGAGTATGGAAAAGAAGCTGTTTATGCGTTAATCAATGGCGAAGCATATGGTGTTTTTAATTTTGAAACAGAGGAATTTGATTTTGAAGATGGGGGCGTTTTTGATAGTCAGGAAGAGTTTAATGAGTTTGTGAATAGTAGTAATAAATGGGTGGATTTATTATACGAGATTACATATTCCACGGATGACGCAAGTGTTGTTTTTCATATAGGGGATATGCATCGGTGCATAGGGGAAGAGTTTATGTGTTAGTGATATGAAAGGTTTTTCTGTAAGATTGGGAAGCTTAGCAACTTTTTTTCCACGATTAAATAGGAGTATGATTGTATAATGAAAGTACCAGCTTTCTGATGTAGGGAGAACATCCTCAGCTGACCTAGTATTATTTGGCGGGAAGAGGAAACAGCATTAGCAGAAGTATCCGATATACTATTGAAATAGTGCTATATTAGCTATAACAGAGCATTTTGCTTGGGAGCCCACCAGGAATGAACCCTAGATGGCCTGAGAAAATGTGACTGTTATATATGAAGAGGTTGACTGCCGGAAATCTCGTGCTTGCCTTTGGCATGCGGTCGCTTGACAACGAGTGCGTTCATTATAGGGTGCCAAGCACGGCAGCACCTCTTTTTTTGCAGGGATTTATAGGGTAGCTATAGAATTGTAATGCATCATATATGCGTTAGGTTATAGTTTTGATATTAAGGACGGAGGTATAAGGATGGATTACAGATTAATGAGAATTGCGGAAGAAACACAGAGAATAACCCAGGTGGGCAGTTATGAGATTGGTAAGTCTACTATATATTTAAGCAAAAAGGATAACCAGCTATTCACAGAGGCGTATGCTTTCTCTCCAAAGGATGTTAGTAAGATTTACTATGATTATTCTCAACCAGCAGTGAGAGAAAAGAAAGAAAATATGGCAAGAATCGAAGTTGTTGATAGTGATTCTTTCGAAGCTGCTCGCGATATGGATAATCCATTAGTTATGAATTTTGCTTCGGCAACCCATAAAGGAGGAGGTTTTTTGACGGGAGCTCATGCACAGGAAGAATCTTTATGCAGATGCAGTACCCTATATGCTTCTTTAACTTCTACGAAGGCACAAGTGTATTATGATTATAATAGGGGATTGCAATCACCAATGCATTCAGATTATATGCTGGTGTCGCCTAATGTATGCGTTTTTAGAGATTCTGAATTGCAACTATTAGAAAGACCATATACTGTTGCTGTAGGTACAATTCCTGCACCTAATTTGAGGAATATTGGCCATGCTGTTGATAAGAACGAACTGACCAGAATAATGCTTTGGAGAATTAGGCATTACTTAGCTGTGGCTGTTAAGGAAGGTTATCGGAATCTTGTACTGGGAGCATGGGGGTGTGGTGCCTTTCGGCATGATCCCTATGATGTGGCTGGATACTTTCGTAAGGTATTGGTAGACGAAGGATTTGCAGCCTTATTTGATGAAATAAGATTTGCGATCATAAAGAGTCCGTATAACTTTAAGGCTTTTAAGGATGTTCTGGTGAAAAATCAGCATACCGATTACATGTTGCTACGTAAAAATGAAAACAGGGAAATATTAGAGCACCTTCGAGCAATAGAACAGATAGTAAGACAAAAATGTGGCAGATGTGAGGCGGTTCATAGTTGTTTAGGTTGTAATTTTGCTGAGCTTAGACAAGACATCGATCATGCAAGAAAAATGGTTTTGATTCAGGAACATTGATGCTTTATATGGCTGTAAGCGGTATTAAGATTATGCTTTACAGACTTAAGTTTGATATTGCCGTAGATACGCTGATGGAACAGCACCTAGTATGGGACTAGGACGGGACAGTAGGTTCGAATCCTGCATACGGTAATATAGAGCGCTGCTATAGTTCTAACGGCAATTGTAGCCGCGTCGACTCTATAGCAGCGTGATTTTTATTTTGCTTTCTCTAAAATAGTATAGAGTTAATTTGCTATATAGGTTGCTAACTAAGCAAAATTATGCTAGAGGTTAGCTTTTCGAGATCAGACCGGAGAGATTTGTAGAATTCTATGAAATTGAAAATGCTGTAATATACTTGTTCGCTAGGCTCGTAAGCATCATAAATATCGGTTTATAGAACTATTTCTAACCTTTGACTATCCTTAGGGTCATACCTAGCGGCGACAGCTTTTGAATAGCATAGGTATGAGCTAAAGTTGTTAAGACTAAGCCAGTTTTCGCTATTAGGAACGAAGGGGAAGCCTGTAAAAAGCATGAGCCTTGAGCCATCATTGATGCGTGTTACTACCAGCACTAAATGGCGGCCTTGGTCATTGCCAAGGTTAACCGAAAGAGTATTACCTTGTTCGTCAAAATCAACTGGCAGATTGATTCCTTCGAGGTGTTTTGTAAGTTTGTCAAAAAAATCAAGTTGTTCGTAGAAGTCATTGTTCATAAGTTTTTCCTCCTTGGTTATTAAGGATTTAAGCTATTAGAATTCCAGTCGCGCTTAACACCCTGAAGGCTTTGTTCATTGGGCTCAGTCAGCAACTCTGCATAGGGAAAAAGTACGCTGATATTATCTCGTAGGAAATTTAGAGCATATGTACAATTTACGTTACTTTCGCTAGAAATTGAAATATCTACTTCCAGAATGCAATCCATGTCAGCATAGGTGAACTCGCTGAGAACGATATGAGTATCATATTTTTTTGCTGCGATTGTAATCAAGGTTCTAATTTCCTTCAGCGTGTATTCAGGCAAGAGCTCAGTGTCAATAACAACAATTTGAAGAGGTTGATAATAGATTTCTTTGTTACTGGTTGTTAAAAATTTTTGCATTTTAAGAAGCTCCTTTTTATATATTTTTTGATTACAACATTATTTATACGTAAAACCGCTTGTGACCTGGTCATAAGCGGTTTTACGTATTCTATAATGACATTTGACATTACGAAATTTAACTTTTTTACTTTAAAAATCACTTTTTCACTTTTTTTGGTAACAATATTGATGTGTTTAATTATAAAGTCTTTTGATGTGTATCCTTGGATAGTACGATGAATAAGTAAGGTTGAAACGAATGGACGATGGTGCTATCTCATTAGATGCAATATATGATATAATAGTAATGACTGTAGGATTATCTCCTTGGTACACCACTAAGTGACAAACAAGATTTAGGGATCCTAGTAAGTGCAATAATGAGATTTGAGGTATAATATATTAAAACGATTGTAGTGAGTGAGAGGCAGGTGGTTTCTATGAGTATTGAAGAAGTAGTAGATATGGATCAATGGTTAGATGATGTTAGGGAAAAGTATCAGGAAATGCCTGTTGCTGTAAGGAAAGGTAAACGTATTCGTAGAAAGCCTAGGTCTCCTGAAGAGGAAAGAACCCTTATTCTGGCATGTAAAAAAGCTTGGGATGAATGGATTGCTTCCGGGGAGCTTGTTGAAACTAAGAATGGATATAAATTATGCTAGATATTAATCCTGAATCAATCAAAATTATACAAAACTACTAGCTCAATATAGGCCCTTTTCGTGCTACTAATTTACTACTGATTGGCGTGTTTTGGTAATATTTTGCTAATAATGAGTCTCGGAAATATTTGTACGAGGTTGCAAATAGTGGAATATTTAAATAGATAGGAAGAAAATAAAATAGATAACAGAATACGCAGACGTGAACTATCGAAATTAAATAATTGCCCGCTGCGCTAGCAGCACTTGGTAGTTATTAACTGCTGAAATTCATCCTCTGATTACTAGATATAGTAGTCAGAGGATTTTTCATTTTCTGGATGATACGATTTTGATACAGTTTTGAGTTCATTTTGAGTTTCTTTTTGTGCTATAATGTATTAAATCGATTGTAGTTAGTACGAGGCAGGTGGTTTCGATAAGTATTGCAAGAGTTGTAGATATGGATCAATGGTTAGATGATGTAAGGGAAAAGTATAAGGAAATGCCTGTCGCTTTGAGGAAGAGTAAACGTATTCGTAGAAGGCCTAGGTCCCTTGAAGAGGAAAGAGCTCTTATTCTGGCATGCAAAAAAGGCTTGGGATGAATGGATTGCGTCTGGAGAACTCGTTGAAACTAAGGATGGATATAAATTAAACTTCTAGTAAAGGTGGGAGAAGAATGCTTTACAATGTGTTTTTTAGTGCTAATGGTAGGACTGGTGTGTGTGCGGATTTTGTAGCGGGGCTATTGGCAAATGAGGGTGAGTCCTATAACTGGTTGTGGGAAGAGTATCGAAAGCCTTTAAAAATGACGGAAGCGGATACATTGCTGTTTGCCATGCCTGTTTATGGCGGGTATATACCCAAGTTTTGTGCGGAGCTTGTCAAAAATTTGGTGGGCAATAATACGCCTGCCATAATTATGGCTGTTTACGGCAATCGCCATTTTGATAATGCGTTGATACAGGCTAAGGATTTACTGCATGCACAGGGCTTTAAGGTTATTGCGGCAGGTGCTTTTGTTGCTGAACACTCTATTTTTCCCAAAGTAGGCTTTGGTCGCCCTAATGCGGATGATTATAAGGCTATGGAGGTATTTGCAAACAAGTGTAAGGAGCTCTTAAAGCATAGGGATAATTTACCTGATAAAGAGATTACGGTTTATGGTGATAAAGCATATGATGCGGCTGCCTTTAAAGGGGTACCGTTCTATCCTGATGGGGACGAAACCTGCATTAGATGCATGCAATGTGTGGCCGATTGTCCTGTAAAGGCTATTGATGCAGCTGACCCCAGCAAAACTGATCCTGATAAGTGTATAGCCTGTGGCTCTTGTATTTGTGTGTGCCCTGTTGGCGCGAGAGATTATCACAGCGAATTATACAAAAAGGCTCAAGTAGGCTTTGAAGAGCGCTGTAAGAAGGCAATGCCTGCTTTTACATATTATCTGGAATAAAAAAGATTGTGATGCTTACTATGTGAGCGTATAATTAAAGCAATAAGTGCCATTGAAGGGAGAGAGTATTGTGGGTGATTCTATTAAAGCGCTTCAGGAAAAGATTGTTGCATTTAGGGACGCCAGAGATTGGAAGCAGTTTCATAACCCAAAGGATTTAGCAATCTCCATATCGGTTGAAGCCGCAGAATTACTGGAAGTATTCCAATGGTCTGGGCAGGATTTATCAGTTGATACTAAAATTGATAAGGTTAAAGAGGAATTGGCAGATGTATTAATCTATAGCTTTTTAATGGCTAATGATTTAGGGCTACCCATAGATGAGATTGTAAAGCATAAGTTAGATGAGAATGACAAAAAGTATCCCGTTGCTAAAGCCTATGGCAATGCCAAAAAGTATACTGATTTTTAGTTTGGAGCGATTAAGATGATTGTTTATGATGGATTAAAGAGCGATTTTCTTCATAGCGTAGAGAACGATACCATCGCAATGGAAATTGAAAGAAATATCAGACACAGAATGGGTCTGCATGTTTCTAAAAGTGAATTTCAAGCGTGGAATAATTCATTGAATTACATGTATAAGGTGTTGACGGATACTTTAATTCCCCAAAATGCTGGTATTGCTATAGAATACAACATTCCCCAAACGGCAAAGCGAGTAGACTTCATGATTTCGGGCTACAATAAGAATCATGCTCCTGGAATGGTAATTATTGAGCTAAAGCAGTGGAGTGAGCTTAAAAAGGTGGATGGCTCTGACGCTTTAGTGGAAACCTTTACCGGCGGCGCAATGCGCAGGGTAGTTCATCCTTCGTATCAAGCTTGGTCATATGCTCAATTAATTGCGGATTATAATGCTACGGTACAAGACAAGAATATTGATTTAAAACCATGTGCATTTTTGCATAATTATTTTAGAAACGAGCCTGATCCGTTAGATGATCCACAATATGAAGCCTATACTAAAGAGGCGCCTGCCTTCACTATGGGACAGGTTAATGCTTTGCGCACATTCATCAAGTCCTTTGTAAAATATGGTGATAATAAAGAGCTTTTATATGAAGTAGATCATGGTAAAATTAGACCTTCAAAAAGCTTGCAGGATGCAATATCTTCAATGTTAAAGGGCAATCAAGAATTTATTATGATCGATGAACAAAAAGCGGTACATGATGAAATTTTGAAACAGGCTAAAGCTTGTCAAAAGGATCATAAGAAAAGAACCATCATCTGTCAGGGTGGTCCTGGCACCGGGAAAAGTGTTATTGCTATAAATTTGCTTGCTGCATTAACGAAAAGTAATCAGGTTGTACAATATGTATCCAAAAACAGTGCTCCACGTCAAGTGTATGCTACTAAGCTTAAGGGAAAACTAAAGAAAAGTAGTGTAGATAACATGTTTAAGGGCTCTGGCTCTTATACCGAAACGCCTGTGAATATGATTCATACTGTGCTGGTGGATGAAGCCCATAGATTAGCGGCGAAGTCAGGTATGTTCCATAATAAGGGTGAAAATCAGATAAAGGAGCTTATCCATGCTGCTGCTTGCTCGGTCTTCTTTATTGATGAAAGCCAACGTGTTACCATGGATGATATTGGCTCTGTTGCTGCTATTGAAAAGTATGCACAGATGGAGCATTCAGAGGTAACTAAAATGGAGCTGGTTTCTCAATTTAGATGCAATGGCTCTAATGGCTATTTAGCATGGCTGGATAATTTATTGGAAATAAGGCAAACGGCAAATTATGATTTAGATGGTATTGACTATGATTTTGTTGTTTGTGACTCTCCGCAACAATTACGCGAAAAGATTCTAGAGAAGAATAAAGATGCTAATAAGGCGAGAATTTTGGCTGGTTATTGTTGGAACTGGCCTAAAGAGGGCAGAAATAATACCAACTATCATGATATTCGTATAGGCGATTTTGGGATTAGCTGGAACTTGTCCGATGGCAAAGCCTTTGCAATTAGTGAAACCTCTGTCAATGAGGCTGGGTGCATTCATACTACGCAAGGCCTTGAGTTTGACTATGTGGGCGTAATTATTGGTGATGATTTGCGCTATGAAAATGGGCATGTGGTCACCGATTTTACTAAGAGAGCTTCTACAGACCAATCAATTAAAGGTTTAAAGTCGCTTTATAAAGAAAATAGGGAAGAAGCTTTGGCAAGGGCTGAAGAGATTATTAAGAATACTTATCGCACACTTATGACTAGAGGAATGAAGGGCTGCTATGTTTATTGCACTGATAAGGCTCTGAGTGATTATATCGAAAGAAGATTACATCATAAGGTAATTAAGTATCCGACGGTTGGTGAATCCTTGGGCTTAAAAGCTGCTGAGAGCGTGGCTGTGTATGGTAAGAATGCGCACAAAAGTTAATTTCGAACTTCTGTTTTTGGTAACGCTTCGTTACAGGAGTGTAAATCGAACCGATTGTGCAATGACGGCGCACAAGTAAAATAGCACCTCATTACGGGTAACTACTTTGTGCCCTAGTGTGGGTAAGTACTAAGCGCCCTCGTGCGGCGAAGGATATGGTTATTGTAATCACATCTCTCTCTACACCGGGGCGCTGTTTGTTGCCAAAACTTTTTGAGAAAAGGATACGCAAAAAGGATACGCAAATTGTTTAAATTTACTTTGAAAACTGGCGGGAATCATAACAAGAGCTTTCGACTTCTATACGCCACAATAGTAATAAGCGTGTAAAATCATCTTCTTTACGTCACAATAGTAATAAATATGTAAAATCATCACCTAGGGGCTGGACAAAGCAGTTCCTATTGCTTATAATAGGGTAACCACTTGGAAAAATATGATTATATAAAGAAAGGAGTAGATGCCTATATGCAAAAGAAAATGACTGCTCAGGAATGGCCTAAAAGACCTACCTTGCAGGAGCTCAACCGCGAGATTGTGAAACGTTCCCTGAGTAAATAATTTGAGACGGATGGCTAGGCTGCTCATGAAGCCTGGTCTTTTTTTATGCTCCGCAGTAGCCCAAGAACAAAGCTGCTGTGGGGCATTTTGGCATGTGATAATTATAAAAAAGAATTGTGATACGCGTCAGGGAAGAGTATAATTAAGATATGTAACTGTCGATACAGAAAATATAGGGTAGCCATACAAGAGTTAAGCTTTAGCTTAGAGAAAGTGATACCAATATAGAAAATGCATAATAGTATAGTGGCAGTAAGTAATATGTAAGAGAAAGAATTAATAGCTTAGAGAGTGATGCAGGAAATGAGTAATAGCGTAGAGAAAGTAAAGAATAAAGCGGATTTGAGGGATAAATATGATGCGGTGGCGCTGTTTAGCGGCGGACTGGACAGCATTTTAGCCATGCGCGTGGTTATGGATCAGGGCCTGCGGGTTTTGGGGCTGCACTTTTGCTCGCCCTTTTTTGGCGAAGCAGCTAATGTTGCCAAATGGAAGCAGCTTTATGGTATCGATGTGCAGTCGGTGGATATTTCCCAGGAAATGCTCGCTCTTATCAAAAATGGCCCTAAAAATGGCTTTGGCTCCTGCTTGAACCCGTGCACGGACTGCCACACCCTGATGGCCACTAAGGCGAGGGAGGTTATGGAGGGCATCAACGCCAAGTTTATCATCTCCGGCGAGGTTTTGTGGCAACGGCCCATGAGCCAAAGGCCGGATGCGCTGAATATTGTGCACCGCGAATCCAAAACTAAGGGCGTTTTGCTGCGCCCGCTTTCCGCGTTAAAGCTGGAGCCCACCGAGGTGGAGCTAAACGGCCTAGTGGACCGCAATAAGCTTTTGGGTATTTACGGGCGTGGGCGTGCGGACCAGCTGCAGCTGGCGCAAGCCTATGGCTTTAGCGAAATTCCTAGCTCCGGCGGTGGCTGCATTCTTACCGAGCGCAAGAGCAGTGCGCGCATTTGGGCTATTTTTAGCCAATTTGAGCAGCCTGCAAACGAGGATTTTTTGTTGGCTAAGGCGGGCAGATTCTTTTATAATGATGGGTATATTTTGGCGATTAATAAAACCAGCGAGCAGGCCGAGCTTTTGGAGCGTTGCGCTAGGCCCAGTGATGTGGTGATGGAGCTGGCCGATGACATGGGGCCCTTGGCTGTGGGGCGCAGTGATAAGCCCTGGGAAGGCGCTGTGCTGGAGCAGGCGGCTGCGCTCATGGCAAGCTATGCCAATAAGGCTGTGCGCAATTTGCCCAGCGGCACGCCGCTAAGGGTGAGCGTCAAGCAGTACGGGAGCGAAAAATTTATCAGCGTGCTGCCCAGTCGCAGCACTGCTTTTAAAGAAGCAACGTGGGAAGAAATGGTGCAGGCGTTAAAGGTCGTTAATAAGAAAATGACGGAGCAGCGCTTGGCCCGCAAAAGGGAGAAATTTTATACTTGGATATCAAGAAAAAAGTATAAGCGTGATTAGAGTGTTTGTAGAATGTACAAAAATCTGGTATAATAAATAACTACAGATAGTTAAGCTGATTACGGGGGGAGATTATTACGGCTGATAGCAAAAAGGTTAAGCTAAATGATGACCATGTTAAAGCGCTGCTAGAAAAAGGCAAGCAGCAAAACAATAAGCTTTGCTTTGCTGATGTTACCGATATGATAGCCACTTTGGCTGATTTTTCGCCCAAGGATTACGAAAAGGTGATGCAGGCTATTAATAAGGCGCATATTGAATTGGTGGATAAATTGCCAGAGGATGAGCCAACAGCAGAGGACCTCAACAGCATGCTGCTGCCTACGGACGAGCCCGATACCGAGGTGATGCTGGAGGACGAGGTCGCCTTGGACGATTATCGTGAGGCTGAGGAGCACCATGAGGAGGAAGAAGAGGCTGACGCTGATGGCTTGGGCTATTATTCGGATGAGGGCATTGTGAGCACTTATACCGATGACCCGATTAGAATGTACCTGAAGGAGATTGGCAATTTTACGCTGATTAGCAGTGAGGACGAGGTTAAGCTGGCAAAGCGTATTAATAAGGGCAGGGCAGCTGTGCTGATTATGCAGGGAGAGCCCAGCTCTGAGGATGAAATTGATTATAGTGAGTGGAGTGATGAGGAAATCATCAAAAAGTTTAATGATGATATCCGCAAGGAAAAGGAAATTACCGGCCAGCGCTCCATTGCTAAGCTGCTTTCGCGTTTGAAAAGAAGAAAGGCTGCCGGCAATCCTTATTCACTCGAGGAGTATAAGAAGGCTGCTGCCCGCCTGACTAAGGCCGAGCACAGACGCTTATTAAAGTTTGCCCAGGATGATAATTGCTATATCGAGGGCATGGAAGAGGTTGATGTGGATAATAACGATATTGGTAAGGAGGTTGCTTACCTGTATCAGATTGGTGCCTTGTTTGAAGAAATCAAGCTGCGCGAGATTGAAGATATTGGCGGCTTTACTGTGGCCGAATCGCAGGCACTGTATAAAAAGCTGTTGACGCATATTGAAAAGCAGGGACAGGATGCTAAGCATCGCCTATCGGAGTCCAATTTGCGCCTTGTGGCCAGCATTGCTAAGCGCTTTGTGGGCCGTGGCCTGCCCTTTTTGGATTTAATCCAGGAGGGTAATATGGGCCTGATGAAGGCTGTGGATAGGTTTGATTTTACCAAGGGCTTTAAGTTTAGCACCTACGCCACCTGGTGGATTCGTCAGGCGATTTCGCGCGCATTGGCGGATCATGCTAGAACTATTCGCATTCCGGTGCATATGGTGGAAACGATTAATAAGTTTAACAAGGTGCGCAAGGAGCTCACCACGAGCTTAGGCAGGGAGCCGAAGCTGAAGGAAATTGCCGAGGCCATGGAAATTCCCTACCAAAAGGCAGTGGAGATTGAGGAATATTCCCACGATACCACGTCCTTGGATATTTCTGTGAACGAGGATGGCGACACCTCGATGGGCGAGCTGATTGGCGATGATAAGGCGATTTCGCCGGAGGCTGCGGCAGCGCAAAGCATGCTGCGCGAGCATATCGAGGAGGCGCTGCGCGAGCTGAGCCCGAAGGAGCAGGATGTTTTGCGCCTGCGCTTTGGCTTAAACGATGGCCGCGAAAGAACGCTGGATGAAATCGGCAAGAAGTTTGGCGTAACGCGTGAGCGTATTCGCCAAATTGAAGCCAAGGCTTTGAAAAAGCTGCGCACGCCCAAGCATCGCAAAAAGTTGCAGGGCTACGATTTGCAATAACCGGTTATTGCTTGGTAAAAATTTCATAATGAGCTATGTAACGCTAGCGCGTATAGCCGCACAAAAAATAACGCAGAAGCTTGCTTGAGCTTCTGCGTTAAGTTTTTAGTATATGTTTTGTTTATCTAGTATTGTGAGTCCTGCGCTTTTAAGTGTGCTTATTTGGACATTTTGTCGCCGATGATGTAGCAAATGGAAGCTACTACCATGCCGTTAATGGAAGCGATACCGAAGGGGAGCAGGTTGGCAACTACAGCGCCGGCAATAACGCCGATGACGGAGCCCCATTCAATTTGCTTGAGCTGTACCTTAGCGCCGGGCTTATATTGGTCGCGGTGCATAAAGTAGCTGAGCACGATGATGATGCCGATGGGCGGCAAGGTGGCGTTGAGCATGCCAAGGAAGGGGCAGAAATTGTTGTACAGCCACACTGCGAGCACGGTGCCCAATGCGCCGGAGAAGAGCACCATGGATTTTTTGCTCATGCCGGTGATGTTAGCCAGGCCCAGGCCGGTGGAGTAGAGCGCGTTATCGTTGGTGGTCCAAATATTGAGACCCAAAACAAGCACTGCGGTCCAGAAGAGACCTAATTTGAGCATTACGTCGAAGATATCGTTGGCATTGCCACCGACGAAGATGGAGGAAACAGCACCAAAGCAGAACATGAGGCTGTTGCCGATGAAGAAGGCTACAACTGTGGTCCAAAAGCCGGTTTTGGCATCCTTAGCAAAACGGGTGAAGTTGGGAGTGGCAGAGCCGCCGGAAACGAAGGAGCCCACAACAAGGCCCGCGCCGCTGATAATGGTTAAATCGCCGCTGCTCTTAGCAAATTGCTCGGCAATGGTGCCTTCGCCTTGGGCGATAGCCATGAACATAGCGGTGGTACCCAAAATAGCTACACAGGGAACAGCGATATAGCTAATCGCGGTTAAGCTTTTAATGCCATAATATGCAGTTGCCGTCATGCAAATGCCTGCCAACAAAACCATGGTGTACATTACGGTTTGGCTGTCGCCGAACAAGGCCTTGGCAACTGGGATGGCGAACATGGCCAGGCCCACGCCAAACCAGCCTGCTTGGGTAAAGCTAATCATGGCACTGGGCAAATAGCTGCCCTTGATGCCGAAGCTGCGTTGGGCCAAAAGGTCTAGAGAAAGGCCGCTTTCCGCACCGATGAAGCCCAGCGCGCCGGTGTAGCCACCCAAAATAATACCGCCTAGGATTAAGGCGCCAATAAAGCCTGAAAGGTCCAGCCCCTTGGCGAGCTGTTGACCAACCCACATGCTGGCCGAGAAGAAGGTGAAGCCCAGCATAATCATAAACATGGTCAACAGGCTGCGGCGGTTGGCGGCAGGTACGGCTGAGGTTGCAAAATCGTGGTCAACTACTTTAGCTTTTGTACTCATTTTAAAATATCCCCCTTAAAATAAAATAAAAAATTAAATACCGACATATTTTCCTACAGCGGCTTTAAATTCCGCTATACGACGAGTAGTAATTTCCTTCAAGGTGCGTTTTTTGTTGACTTCCAGATAGGCCAGCTCCTGTGCATATAGTCTTTCGGTAACGGCCTTATCGATTTTGTGGTAATGATTTTCTTCGAGCCATTCCTCGTAGGTGAGCGGTGTTTTGTAGCCAAATTTTTCGTCTGTAAAGGCTGCAAAATCAATTTGGTCGGCCAGCTCGTCCAGCTTCTCCCAGTATTCCATAACCTCGTGATAATGCTCGGGAATTTCGTAACGACGGGCACCGCCATCATAAATTGTGCATTTTTCAAAGAGAGCATCGTCGTCGGCTAGTGTTTGCTCACGATATTCCGGGGCTAGCACACTGTCCTTCCAGTAAAAATCGACGAAGGGCAAATTGATGCCGGTAACGCCCTTTTCTTTATAGGTACTAAAAATACCCTCGTGGTAAACGCAATAGAAGCCTTCAAATTGGGGCCAGTATTCACGCAGCTCCTCGGTCAAATTCTCCAGCACGGTGATGCCCATATTGCCACCGATGGTGAAGAAAATAATATTTCTAAGATGTGCTCCGGCGTTGCGATATTCCTTCACAATATGCTTAAGGCATTTTACGAGGGTGTCGCCGGTTGCAATAATATCGCCGATAATCAGCGTGCCGCCATCAATAATGCTCAGCTTTTTATATTTAATATCTAACCCGGAGATGAGTTCGCCATCAAAAACGCGCTCACAGGATAAAAAGCTCATATCGTTGACGGGGATACCGGCGCGATAGCAGCATTCCTCTAAGGGATAGTTTAGGCCACCGCGCAAAATGGTGAGAATGTTGGCAGCTGTAATCAACCCTTGTTTGTTAAAAAAGTCGAGGGTGGTTTTGGTCGGGTTGCACATACGGTCGTAGTTTTCAAAGCCAACTACCTCGGGTGAATTTAAAAGATGACGCGTGCTGGCGCTGGTAACAATATAGTACTTGTTGGCTAGCTTATCAGCATCCAATCGGTATAGCTTGGCTTTAGAATGCACATATTCGGGAACGAGATCGACTCCCTGGAGTTTTTTGAACATACTACCGCTCCTTTATTAGTGATTTTTATATTATCCCGTTTATTATATCACTTGCTTACAGAAAAAACACTATTAATCACGATAATGTGCAAAAATTTGTGGGAGGGGCGAGGGTGCACAAATTTCACATTTTTTGTTGTGAATTGCAGCTTTGGGGTATATGCTTTGCGCGCGAAATTTGATATAATAGTGAAGATAAAAATGGATAAGTGTTGTCACACATAAAGAGATGGAGGTTATTTTGTTGGAAGAGATTTGTCGCGAGCAGTCAAGTTCTAATTTTACAAGAAAGGTGATTGCAGGTATTGCCTTACTGCTTATCGTTTGTTTATTTGTGAACGAATGGAATAATGTGCAGGAAACTCGTCAGCTGAGCCTAGTGGGCTGGGGCCTGAACCTGGTGCTGTTAGGCCTGTGGTGCTGGCGTGTGTCCTTTAAGTATACCTTGATTTTATACAAGGATAAGCGTTTAGAGGTTATCACCGAGGGCATGTTCTTTATTAGGCGCAGCTACAGCGTGGATTTGACGCGTACCGAAAGCTTTACGAATAAATATGTTCGCAGCTTTTTCCGCAAGACCAAGATTACTCATTATATCCATCGCTATAGCTCCTTGGACGAAAATCCGCAGCGCCTTTTAGTGTTCACCGAGGGTAAAAAGAATAAGCTGGCAGGCCTGCTGTTTAAATGCAGCGATAATTTCTTAAAGAAGCTGCAAAAGGCATTGCCAGATAAATATATTCAACTATAAGCTAGCTTTGGAGGCAGGACGTAATGACAGGTATTGAAAATGTGGACACCATGGCGGTGTGCACCAGAGTTTTTCAGGTGTTTTTTGGCTCATTTATTTATATTTTTTTAGTTGCTAAGCAGGTTGGTCCCGAAAACAAAAAGCTGTGGTTTAGAAAACGCAAAAAATATACCTTCTTTAACCGCCGCGGCATTTTTGGCGAGGATATTAACTTTGGTTATCCTGTAACCTGGCAAGGTATTTTAGTGTTTTTGCTGATTTATGGTGTGATTTTTAGCTTCGGCTATTGGTATATTTTTGTACACGCATATTGATAAAGGAGAGAAGTTTACTTCATGGCTGAAATTAGAGGTATTGTTGTAAAAAAGCAGGGCGAGCGTGCCGAGATTAAGGTGGATAAAGCCGAGAGTGAAATGACAGGCCTGCCCAAGTATCTTGATTGTTGGAATCCGGTGGGCGCTAAGGCCGGTGATGTGGTGGGCGCTGAATACCGCGATTTTGATAATACAAAGGCGAAAATGATTATTTATGGTCTGCCTGTGACCGGCGTTTTGGCCGGTGTGGCCTTTGGCAATAGCCTGGCTACCTTTTTCCATATGGATAAAATGCCCTTTATCATCGGTGGCATTATTCTGTGGTTGATTGTTACGATTAGCTATGCCCGCATTTTTAAGCGCGATGCTGTGCGCGAGGGCAAGCAACCGGTTATTTTCGAAATTCAAGCTCAGGAAATGGTTATTGATATGAGCAAGAAGGAGTAAAGGAGCGCTGGACTATGGAGGTAGTTTTGGCTTCGGCTTCGCCCCGCCGTTTGGCACTTTTAGAGCAGGTGGGCGTGGCGGCGCAGGTGTGCCCGGCCAATTTTGAAGAAGAGGCAGGGCAGGCAGCAGTTGCGCGTGAGGTGGCTTTGCACAATGCTGTGGGCAAATGCCGCGCTGTGGTGGCTGCTAAAGGGGACGCAGTGCCCGTGATTGCAGCCGATACGATTGTTGTAGTGGATGAGGCTATTTTGGGCAAGCCGCGTGACGCCGAGGAGGCTGTGGCTATGCTGGCGCGCCTATCGGGGCGCAAGCACGAGGTGCTGACCGCTGTAGCAGTGGAAATAGCCAGAGTGTGTGCTACTGAGGTGTTCTTTCGCGAGCTGACTAAAGCAGAAATTGCTGCTTATGTGGCTATGGGCGAGCCCTTGGATAAGGCCGGCGCCTATGGCATTCAGGGCAAGGGCGCTTTGTTAGTTGAAAAAATTGAAGGCTGCTACAATAATGTGGTGGGCCTGCCGTTGACGATGCTAGATAGCATGCTTAAGGAAATAGGAGTTAATATGACTGCATGACAGCCTTGAGAGGCATTACCTATCGCCCGGGCGATAGTGACTTTAGTGATACTAAAGCTGATTTTACGCAAAGAAGGATTATTAAGGATTTGCCCATGGAGGAACGACCACGGGAGAAGCTGCTCGCCCTAGGGGCGGAAGCTTTATCGGATGGCGAGCTGCTGGCGATTTTGCTGCGCACTGGCACAGCGGCCAAGTCGGCATTGACCTTGGGCAAGGAGCTGACTAAGGACGGGGGCCTGTATAAAAGGCTGGCACGTATTAGTCGGGTGCAGGAGCTTACGCAAATAAAGGGCTTGGGACAGGCTAAGGCGGCCACGGTGTTGGCGGCGTTGGAGCTGGGCAGACGCTTGGCGTCGGCACGCCCTTTAGATAAATTACATTTTGGCGATGGCGAAACGGTGGCTAATTTTTTGATGCCGCGGCTACGCTATGCTGCCAAGGAACAATTTTTAGTGATTTTATTAGATGCCAAAAATAAAGTAATAGGTACGGAGGTAATCTGTGAGGGCGGCATGAGCGCGGCCATTATTCATCCACGTGATGTGTTTTGTCCGGCTATTTTGCAGCATGCGTCGGCAGTGGTGGTCGCTCACAATCATCCTTCCGGTGACCCCCATCCCAGCAATGAGGATAGGGAGCTGACGGAGGTTTTGGTGGCCGCGGGTAAGTCGATGCTGATTCCGGTTTTGGACCATGTGATTATTGGTGATGGCACTTATTACAGCTTTGATGAGGATGGAGCATTATAGTTTTAGGAGGACGGGTGGAAATGAAGTTTACATTCCCGAATATTAGTATTTTTAACAATATGTCCGATGATATGGGTATAGATTTGGGTACTGCCAATACCCTGGTGCACTGTAAGGATAAGGGCATCATTATTCGTGAACCCTCAGTTGTGGCTGTGGAAAAGGATACCAACGAGGTTTTGGCGATTGGCGCCGAGGCGAAGCGCATGATTGGTCGTACTCCCGGCAATATTGTGGCGATTCGCCCGATGAAGGATGGCGTTATTGCTGACTACGAAATTACCCAATCCATGCTGAAGTATTTTATTAAGCAGGCTATGGGTAACCGCACCTTTGTGCGCCCGCGTATTTTGGTTGGTGTGCCAAGCGGCGTTACCGAGGTAGAAAAGCGCGCTGTTATTGATGCTACTATTGAAGCCGGTGCGCGTGAGGCTTATTTGATTGAGGAGCCCATGGCAGCAGCTATTGGCGCAGGCATGCCCGTGCAGGAGGCAACCGGTAGCATGGTTGTTGATATTGGCGGTGGCACTTGCGAGGTAGCAGTTATTTCCTTGGGCGGTATTGTTGTTTCTAAGAGCGTGCGCTGCGGTGGCGACGCTATTGATGCTGCCATCGTGCGTTATGTGCGCAAAACCTTTAATATGTTTATTGGCGAGCGTACTGCGGAAAATATTAAGATGGAAATTGGCACGGCGATGAAGCTGGATAAGCCTGAGGTGATGGAGGTGCGCGGTCGCGACCTTTTGAGCGGCTTGCCCAAGAGCATCGAGGTTAATGCTAACCATGTGTGCGAGGCTGTGGATGAGCCCGTGAGCATGATTGTGGACGCTGTGCGTAACACCTTGGAGCGCACTCCGCCCGAGCTGAGTGCCGATATTATGGATAGAGGCATAGTTATGACCGGTGGCAGCTCCATGCTGCGCAACTTGGACCGCTTGATTTCGCGCGAAACCGGCATGCCTGTTTATGTTTCGGATGAAGCGCTGGACTGTGTGGCCTTGGGCACCGGTATTGCGGTAGAAAATATTGATATTTATCGCAAGGGCTTTATGACTTCCAAATAAATGTGATGGTAATAGGTAAGCAGCATGAGTAAAAAATTTATGCTGGGCATTCTCTTTACGTTGGTGATTTTGGGTATGCTGGCGATGGCCGTGGCCGGGCGCAGTCGTTTTCCGATGGTTAATTCTGTGGTGGCGAGTGTGATGCTGCCGGTGGAAAGCGGTTTTAACGCTGTGGGCAATGCCGGCAACAGCCTGCGTGGCTATTGGAAGGCCCTTACTGTAATGCAAAGCGAGAATGCGCAATTAAAAAAGGATAATATAGAGCTGCGCAATGCCAATATCCAAATGGCTTCGGTATATGCAGAAAACAAGCAGCTGCGTGCGCTTTTAGATTACAAGGAGCAGCACAAAAGCCAGCGCGTGGTGGCGGCGAAGGTTATTGCCCGCAATCACGGCGATTTGCGCGACTGTATGTATATTGATGCCGGTCAGGATAAGGGCCTGAAGCGCGAGATGGCCGTGGTGAATGAGGGCTTAGTGGGCGTAGTGGATGAGGTTTATGCCTCCTATGCCAGGGTGCTTTTATTAAATTCGCCACGCTTTAAGGTGGGCGCAAGGGTTTTGCGCCATGATTCGCGCGCTGTGGGCGTGGTCGGCGGCAAAACCACTGCCGATGATAAGCTCGTTATGGAGCATGTGTTCCGTGAAGCTAGCCTGCGCGAGGGTGATGTTATTGTAACCAGCGGTTACAGCGGCAGCCATCCTGCGGATATTCTCATTGGCACGGTAATTAAAACGCGTTTGGATAATGTGGGACTGCTGCAGGAAGCGGATGTGCATGCAGCAGCGGATGTGGCGGATGTGGAGCATGTTTTGGTAATAACAAGCTTTACACCGGCACCGAAAATTGAATTTGACAGGCAGGGAGGACAGGCAAAATGAGGAGACTGATTTGGCCCGTCCTGTTTCTGCTTTTAATGATGCTTCAGGGAGCGGCGTCGGCGTTTTATACGGGCTGGCTTTCCTTTGATTTGCCCCTTTTGGCACTGTATGCCTTTGCTATGCTGCGGGGTGAGCAGTGGGGCGCATTGGCTGGCTTAGCCGTGGGCTTTGTGCAGGATGCGATGACTGTGGGCGTGTTTGGCTTTCATATGCTAAGCCGCATTGCCATGGGCTTTTTAGTGGGCCTGATGAAGGAAAAGGTTGTTAAGGATAACACTGTTTTTCATATGGCAGTGATTGCGCTGTGCAGTATTGGTATTCGCTTTGGCTATTGGTGGCTGGAGCTGCTGCGCAGCGATGGCCGCTGGAGCATTTTTTTTAGGTATGCATGGGATAGCTTGGGCTTTGTAGTTGGTAATATGCTGCTGGTGGTGCCGGTAGTAGCTTTAGTAAAGAAAATTTATCAATGGATTAAAGAAGAGGATATCTCTTATTAGTTTTTATTTTAGAAAGGAGACGGAGCGCGGATGCTCAATAAAAAACAAACATTGCGTTTGCAAACGATGCTAGGCCTCTGTCTTGTATTGTTTGTAATTCTTTTAGGGCGCATGGTGTACTTGCAGCTGTGGCGCGGTGAATACTATACGAAGCAGTCCGATGGTAACCGTTTGCGCCAGTCCCGCATTATTGCTCCGCGGGGACTTATTTTTGATAAGGATGGCAAGGAGCTGGTTAATAATTTGCCGGGCTATGCGGTGGTGCTGCAAAAGCAGCCCGACTATAAGCCCGAGACACTGCAGCATATTAGCCAGCTTTTGGATATTCCAGTGGCTGATATCCAAAAAAAGATTAAAGAGAGTCGCAATTATTACGAGCCGATTTTGTTAAAGAGCGATTTGAGCCTGGAGCTGGTGACGAAGATTGAAGAGCAGCGACGCTATATGCCGGGGGTTATGCTTTCGGTACAGCCTATTCGCAATTATCCTTATAAGGAGCTGGCTGTGCACGCACTTGGCTATGTGGGCGAGGTGAGCTCCTACGAAATCGAAAAGGGCTTGTTTAAGAACATTGCTCAAGGCAGCATCGTAGGTAAATCGGGCCTCGAAAAAAGCTATGACAAGGTGCTGCGCGGTGAGGACGGCGCCTTTATGGAAGAGGTGGACGTGGCTGGTAATGTGGTGAAGCATTACGACAGCGTGCAGCCGGTGCCGGGTAAAAATTTGCAGCTGACGCTGGATTTTCGCCTGCAAAAGGCGTTGGAGGATTTTACCGATAATCATTTGGCGTATTTGCGCCGCAACGGCTTGGCCCCGCGGGCGCGCGCTGCAGCGGTTGTGGCGCTGGACCCGCGCAATGGCGCGGTACGGGCCATGGTGAGCCGTCCCGGCTACGACCCCAACCTTTTTGTGCACGGCATTTCCTCCAAGGATTGGAATAGAATTAACAACGACGATGCTTATCCGCTGAATAACAAGGTTATCAGCGGAGAGTATCCGCCTGGCTCTACCTTTAAGATTGTCACCGGTAGTGCGGCCTTTGAGCTGAACAAGGTTGGCCTCAACGAGCCCATCTACGACGGCGGCTTCCCTCCCCTGGTTCCCACCATGGGTAACGCCGGCGGCGAGGTGCTGGGCTGGCTAACATTTATCAGCGCGCTGGCAATGAGCGATAACGTGTATTTTTACGAGCTAGGCAATCGCGTTGGCATTGATAATATTGCTAAATACGCCCGCATTTATGGCTTTGGCGAAAAAACTGGCATCGATTTGGAGGGCGAAAGCCGCGGCTTGGTCGCCTCCAAGCAGGTGAAGCGCGAAATTTGGGACGAGGACTGGCGCTTGGGCGACACCTTTAACGCTGCTATCGGTCAGGGCTTTAATTTGACCACGCCCATGCAGCTGGCGATGATGCTGAGCATTGTAGCAAACGGCGGCATTAAGTATCAGCCATATTTAGTCGATAACATTTTAAATCGTGATGGCACGCTTTTTGAAAAGCCTAAGCGTGCAGAAGGAAAGCATATTGATGTTTCACAGCAAACGATTGATTATATGCGTCATGGTATGAGCGCGACGACGCAGGAGGGCGGCACGGCGGCTTACTTTAGCCAGCTGCCTAAGCCGATTGCTGGCAAAACCGGTACTGCTGAAAACTCCCATGGTCGTGACCATGGCTTGTTCGTAGCCTATGGCCCTGTGGAGGATCCCGAGCTAGTTGTTGTGTGCATCGTAGAGCAGGGCGGCTTTGGCTCCACTGCTGCCGGCCCCATTGTTTATAAGGCCTTTGAAGAATTCTTTAAGGAGCGCGGCTGGATGCCGGAACAAGAGCCTGAGAAGGAGTCTTTGAATGCGACAGCAGATAGTCCGGCGGTCGCAAGTCCGGCGCCGTCAGCAAGCTCTGCGACGGCAACGAGTACCGCGCCGGCGCAGTAAGGAAGGAGCAGCATTGTGGACATAAAACGTATCCTGAAAAATCTGGATTGGTGGCTGATTATTGCTGTTCTTATGCTCATGGGCTGCGGCCTGGTGCTGATAGATAGCGCTACGCACTCCTTTGCAGTTAGCACTGGCAAGGCTTGGCATGTGCAGCGGCAAAGCATGTTTATGGTCTTCGGCGTCATTATGGTGATTGTTTCGCTGGCCTTTGACTATCGCATGCTCAAAAATTATGCCTCAAGATTATATATTTTTAATATTATATTGCTCTTAGCAGTTATGTTAGTTGGACATAGCCAATTGGGCGCACAGCGCTGGATTCAGATTGGTTCGCTGTCCTTTCAGCCAAGTGAATTTTCCAAGGTGTTTTTGATTATTTGCTTGGCGACCTTTATGGATAAGCGCATTGAATGGTTGGAGGAGTTCAAGGATTATCTGCCTGTATTTGGCTATATTTTTGTACCTTGGCTTTTGGTAATGCGCCAGCCCGATTTGGGCACTTCGCTTACCTTTATCGCCATTTTAATAGGCATGATTTTCGTCAGCGGCTTTAAGTATAAATGGTTTTTCCGCTTGGGCATTGCCTTTATCGCTTTATTGCCAGCGTTTTGGATGGTGCTCAAGGATTACCAAAAGAATCGCATTCGCGTCTTTTTGAATCCGGAGCTGGACCCCTTTGGTAGTGGCTATCACGTTATCCAATCCAAGATTGCGATTGGCAGTGGCGGCCTTTTTGGCAAGGGTTGGCTGGCGGGCACGCAAAGTCAGCTGAACTTTTTGCCCGAAAACCACACGGACTTTATTTTTGCCGTTGCCGGTGAAGAATTTGGCTTTGTGGGCGCAGCACTGATTATCCTGTTATATTTGATTATTATTTGGCGCGGTATTGCCATTGCGCTGGATGCTGATGATAATTTTGGTACCCTGCTCGCGGTGGGTGTAACGAGTATGTTTATGTTCCATGTGATGGTTAACATTGGCATGACGGCCGGCATTATGCCGGTTACGGGCGTACCCCTGCCCTTTTTAAGCTACGGCGTGAGCTCGCTCACCACAAATTTGATGCTGGTTGCGCTCTTGCTGAACATCAAAGTGCGCAAGCAGAATTTGCAATTCTAAGGAGGAAATATGGAGAAGGAATTGACCATTGATATATTAAGCAGCGTGCAAAAGCCTGCGCGCTATACCGGCGGCGAATTCGCCAGCATCATTAAGCCTGCTGACGAGGTTGAGGCCACGATTTGCTTGGCCTTCCCCGATGTTTACGAGGTGGGCATGAGCTATTTGGGCTTTAAAATTTTGTATCATCTGCTTAATAAGCAGCAGGGTGTGCAGGCTGAGCGCGTGTATGCTCCTTGGATTGATATGGAAGCCAAGATGCGTGAGCGCCACATTCCCTTGCGCACTCTGGAAACGAAAAAAACGCTCAAGGAATGCGATATTGTGGGCTTTACCCTGCAGTACGAGCTGAGTTATACCAATATTTTGAACATGCTGGACTTGGGCGGTGTGCCTGTTTTGGCAGCGGAGCGCACGGAGGAGGACCCGCTGGTTATCGTGGGCGGCCCCTGTGTGTATAACCCCGAGCCCTTGGCAGATTTCTTTGACTTCGCTATTATTGGTGAGGGCGAAGAGGTGATGGCGGAGGTTATGGAAGCTTATAAAGCGTGGAAGCGCGCCGGTAAGCCGGGCGGACGCCAAGCCTTTTTGCAAGAGGTTGTCAAGATTAACGGCATTTATGTGCCCTCCTTCTACGAGGTGGAATATAACGAGAACCTGACCGTGAAGGAGGTGCGCCCTGTGAACGTTAACGCACCTGCGGTGGTTTATAAACGCGTGGTGCGCGATATGAACAGCGTTGATTTCCCCACCTCTCCCATCGT
>USBV01000001.1 GCA_900553055.1 uncultured Phascolarctobacterium sp. | reverse complement strand
TATCTTCGTCCTCTTCATGAAATGGTTCATCGAAATCGTCATGATTGTTTCCCCGCAAGGCGACATTGCCCGCCAAATCGCGAATGCGCACTCCGCCTTTAACATTATCAACACCCTGCTCTTTATGCCCTTTGTGGACCCCTTTATCAAGCTTATTCAGCGCCTTGTTCCCGGCGATGCCGAGGGCATTTCGCTGCGCCCTGTATATTTAGACAAAGCCATGCTCAGCACCCCCTCCATCGGCCTGAGCTTAGCCGTGAAAGAGGTTGTGCGCATGGGTAACCAGGCCCGCGAGGACGTGCGTCAAAGCATGGAAGCACTCCAAAATTATGACGCCGAAAAGGTTAAATACGTTCTTGAGCACGAGCCCGTAGTGGACTCCTTGGAGCGCGAAATCACCGATTATCTGACGGAAATGAGTACATCCCAATTAGACGCCAGCCTTTCCATTCGCCACACCGGCCTTTTGCACGCCATCAACGATATCGAGCGTATTGGCGACCACGGCGAAACACTGGCGAAGAAGGCACGCAAAATTTTTGAGGATAACGTGCACTTCTCTCCCGAAGCACAGGAGGAGCTGGCACAGCTTAGCGAAATGGTGCTGCGTGCTAGCGGCCGCGCGTTAGAAGCATTAGAGAAGAACGACAAGGCCATTGCGGAGGACGCAGTACGCCTGTGCCGCGAGGTTAAGCAGTACCAAAAGGTTATCCGCAAGAACCACATCGTGCGTCTTAATGAGCATATTTGCGAGCCCGTAGCCGGCTTCGTCATGCTGGAGCTTTTAATTAACATGAAGCGCGTCAGCGACCATTCCAAAAATATTGCACAGCTGGTGCAGGGCACCTTCTGACGCAGACAAAATAACCCTTCAGTCTTTCATCAAAGGCTGAAGGGTATTTTATTAGTAGCGTGAATATACCAAAAAGAACGTTTGCCATTTTCCTTGGTGTAACGAAACATTACTCGAAATATATGTTCGCTTTTATCGCATTACTTTGCCGTGGCGAGCATCAGCTTAATGCGGTTCTCTTGATTGACCTTGGAGGCACTGGCGTCGTAATCAAGTGCCAAAATATTCGCCTCCTCGGCAATCTCCTTAATCTTGTTAATCATGCCGCGACCTGCGATATGGTTGGGCAAGCAGCCAAAGGGCTGGGCACAAATAATATTGGTGTAGCCGCTGTGCACCAGCTCCAGCATCTCCGCCGTAAGCAGCCAGCCCTCACCCATGTTATTGCCATAGCCAATAACGCCCTTGACCATGGCCTTAGTTTCTTCATAAGTCGCAGGAGCGCTAAATGGTGCCGTGTCGAGCGCACTGTGCAGAATGCTTTCCAAATGCTTAAGATACCACATAGCACCCTTGTTAGCACCGTACTTGAGAAAGCTGCCGCCGTACAGCTTATAATCCGTCAGATACGTATCCACGCAGTACATCACAAAGTTAAGCACGCCGGGCAGCATGTATTCGCAATCCTGCTTCTGCAGGAATTTTTCCAAATTATTATTGCCTAAAGCAGCGTATTTGATGTAAATTTCGCCCACAATACCCACCTTAGTCTTGGGGCGATTCACGATGGGCACCTTGGCAAACTCGCCAGCCAACGCCTTCGTAAGCTTTTTCATATTGCTCAAGGCCTGCGCCTTACCGCTAGCAAAGGCATCGCTCAGCTTAGCAAGCCATTTTTGGGCCAGCGCATCTGTAGTTCCCTGAATCACCTCATAGGGGCGAATTTTATTAGATAAATACATCAGCGCATCGCCATAAATCAGCGCCGCTAAAAATTTGCGCAGCATGCTGGCATTAAGATGGAAGCCAGGCTGCTTTTCCATGCCGCTCACGTTTAGGCTAATGACGGGAATATTGCTTAATCCCGCCTTTTCCAGCGCCTTGTGCAAAAGATAAATATAATTGGACGCGCGACAACCACCGCCGGTTTGGGTAATCATCAAAGCTGTTTGCTCCAAATTATATTTGCCGCTCTCCAAGGCGTGCAAAAGCTGGCCAATGACGAGCAAAGCGGGATAGCAAATATCATTATTTACATATTTGAGGCCGGTTTCTATCACTTCACGACCGGTGTCCTGCAAAACCTCCACCTTGTAGCCACAGCTCGCCAGCGCCGCCTGCATCAAGGAAAAATGCAGGGGCAGCATGCCCGGCACAAGAATGGTGTGCGTTTTGCGCATCTCCTCCGTAAAGGGAACAAAATCAGCTTGGGTAGTTATTGGGGAAGCTTCTTGCATAGCAAAAACTCCTTTAATTAGTATCTAAATCAAACAAATTAGCCGCCGAGAACAGGCTGCGAATGCGTATTTTCGCGGCGCCTAGATTGTCGATATCATCAATTTTTATTTGAGTATAAATGCGTCCGTGCTCCTCAAGGATGCGCCGGCATTCATCAGCAGTGATGGCATCGCAGCCACAGCCGAAGCTAACCAGCTGAATCATGTGCATATCGGAGTTTTCGGTAACGTATTTGGCCGCAGCATAAAGGCGGCTGTGATACGTCCACTGGTTGAGCACGTGTAAATCGGTGTTGAGCTTCTGCGGCGTAATATGACTGCTAACAGCATCCTCGCTGACAAGCGCCGCTCCCATAGTAGTAATCAGTCGGTCGATGCTGTGATTAACCTTGGGGTCGATGTGATAGGGACGCCCGGCGAGCACCACAATCGGCTTATGCTGGGCACGGGCGAGGGTAATAATCCTTTGGCCGCGCTCCTTAACCTGCGCTTCAAAGGCGTCGTAGGCAGCAAAGGCAGCATCCACAGCCTTGTGCAGCTCCTTTTTCGTAATATCAGCATATTCCCTGTGGAAGAGCTCGTACAGCTTTTGCACCAGCACCTTTTTGTGCAGCAGGCCCAAATAATCAAAGAAGAAGTGTGCCTTCGCGAGCTCGCGCATGTTGGCATGCAGCACCTCGGGATAATAGGCCACCACGGGGCAATTATAGCAGTTTTCCGTGCCCTGCTCGCTAATATTATAGGTCATGCAGGGATAAAAAATGTGGTCCATGCCTTGGTCGAGCAGCCATTTGATGTGTCCGTGCATCAGCTTAGCGGGATAGCAAACAGTGTCGCTGGGAATGGTGTTTTGCCCCAAGCGATAAATGCGCTTATCCTCGATGGGACTAGTCACAACCTTAAAGCCCAAATGATTGAGCAGCCCCTGCCAAAAGGGCAGCAGCTCGTACATATTGAGGCCCATGGGAATGCCCATCACGCCGCGCTTTGGCGTATCGAGGTTAGGCAAAGCTTGAAGCAGCTCCAGCTTTTGGCGATACAGATTAAGGTCGTTCTGTGGCGCCATATGCGTAATGGGGCGCTCGCAGCGATTGCCACTGATGAAGCGCTTGCCACTAGCGAAAATGTTGATGGTTAAATGGCAATGGTTATTGCACAGGCCGCAGGTGACGCCCTTGACGGTGTGCTGGAAGCTCTTGAGCTCTGCTAGCTTGATGATGCTGCTAGGCTTAGGATTATCCAGATAGCGACGCTGAGCGTAAAGGGCGGCGCCGTAAGCTCCCATGAGGCCTGCTATATTGGGGCGCACCACGTTAAGCCCCATTTCCTGCTCAAAGGCTCGCAGCACGCAATCGTTTAAGAAGGTGCCGCCCTGCACCACAATGTGTTGGCCGATGGCGGCCTTGCTGCTGGGGCGAATAACCTTGTATAAAGCGTTTTTGACAATGCTAATGGACAGGCCCGCGCTGATATTAGCCACGGAAGCGCCGTCCTTTTGCGCCTGCTTAACGCTGCTATTCATAAAGACGGTGCAGCGGCTGCCCAAATCCACCGGCATATCGGCAAAGAGGCCGATTTGCGCGAATTCTTCGGCACTGTAGCCCAAGATTTCCGCAAAGGTTTGTAAAAAGCTGCCGCAGCCACTGGAGCAGGCTTCGTTCAAAAAGATATTATCGATGGCGCCATTATGGATTTTGAGGCATTTCATATCCTGTCCGCCGATGTCGAGGATAAAATCCACATCGGGTTCCAGATGATGCGCAGCATAAAAATGAGCCATGGTTTCTACGATGCCGTAGTCCATGCCGAAGGCATGGCGAATCAAGTCCTCGCCGTAGCCGGTCACAGCGCCTGCTAAAAGCTGGCAGTGCGGGTATTTTTGATAGAAGTCCGTGAGATAATCACGCACGGCGACGACGGGGTTACCCTTGTTGCTTTGGTAGAAGGAGTCCAAAAGCTCGCCTGAGGGACTCATTACGGCAATTTTGATGGTCGTGCTGCCAGAGTCGATGCCGATGAAGGCCTGCCTGGCCTTCTCCGGAGTGGAGATGGTCACAGCATCCTTTAAATGACGTTCATGGAAGGCTTGGTATTCTGCCTCGTCCTTAAAAAGCGGTGCCATATGCTCAAAGGTGTGCGTTTTGATAGCTGCCTCTAGCTTCGCTGGCAGGCTGGCAAATTCTACATCGTGCTCAGCGCAAAAGGCCGCGCCCATGGCTACGTAATACAAGCTATTGTCGGGGCAAACGCCCTTAATGTTCAGTATTTTGTCAAAGCTGTCGCGCAAGCAGCTCATGAAGGTTAGTGGGCCTCCTAGGTAGAGCACATTGCCCTCAATGGGCCGGCCCTTGGCCAGGCCGGTGACGGCTGGGCTGGCCACTGCGCGGAAGATGCTCGCTGCCAAATCGCTTTTGGCCGCACCCTGGTTGAGCAGTGGCTGGATGTCGCTCTTAGCGAAAACGCCACAGCGGCTGGCGATGGTGTAGCTAGTGGTGGCCTGCTGTGCCAGCTTATTCATTTTGTCGGCTTCCACATTTAAAAGAACGGCCATTTGGTCAATAAATGCGCCGGTGCCACCGGCGCAGCTGTCGTTCATGCGTGCGTCAAAGTGGCGCCCCAAAAAGAGAATTTTCGCGTCCTCGCCGCCCAGCTCGATAACGGCATCGGTGCCGGGCTGCAGCTTTTCGGTGCAGATTTTTTCGGCAAAAACCTCCTGCACGAACTGGATACCACAGCTTTCAGCAATGCCGATGCCAGCACTGCCGCTAATGGCCAAGCGCGCTGTACGGAGGGTGGGGAATTTAGCCATAAGCTCCCTATGTAATTCCAAAATTCTGGTAGCAATTTGGCTGTAATGGCGCTGGTACTTGCTAAAAAGCAGAGTGCCCGCATCGTCCAAAACAGCTATTTTGATTGTCGTGCTACCAATGTCCAAACCTATCTGCATAGTTACCTCCGTAAGCTTTTGCTAAGCTATTAGTCCATAATTATTCATCTTATATTTTAATACTTTAATTGCGATTAGTAAAACGCTAAGAGATTGAAAAAGTAAAAAAAGTGAAAACTTTTTAATTACACAGTTAGCACACAAATAAAAGCAAAAGCGCCAGCACGCTACGCTGGCGCAGAAGAAAAGATATTCAGCTTAATCTTTTTTGTAATTATAATCAAGCACTAATAAGCAGCCTAAAAGCAGCCAAAAAGCCTTCATCACAGCCGAATTTCCAAAATTATTTTCTGTTAAGCCCTGCAAGGCCAGTGAAAGCGTAAAACTAAACAGCATCAAGGCATAGGGGCTATGGTTCTTCCAAAAGCGCATAAAAGAAGCATACATAAAATAGCCAATCATCCCCACAAAGCCTAAGAAGCCCACTATTCCGTTTTCTGCCAGCATATGCAAAAAGTTATTATGTGCGTGGGTAATATATGGTTCCTTGGCCTTAGGAGAAATGTACTTTTTCTGGTAATTATCCTTATACTGCCCCAAGCCTACGCCCAGCACAGGATGATCCAAAAACATGTTATAGGCGCTCTGCCAAATCAACAAGCGCTCCGTGTTGGATTGGTATTTAGTGCTGGTTATGGTGCTAACACGTGCCATAAAGGCTTTATTATAGGTTAGGCCAAAGCCAGCAGCCACCAATAACGCTAGGCACACTATAGCAGCCTTATTCTTTTGCGAAATATAAAACAGCAAAATAAAGCCAAAAACGGGAAGAACGGCGAGCCAAGCGCCGCGAGTTCCATTAAAAATAAGCGCAGCACAGCCAGCAAAAAAAGCCAACCCGGTCAGCCTATTATACTTTTTGAACACCTTGGCATCTAAAAAGCACACTAAAAAAATGGGCAAATACATGGATAGATAGCCAGCAAAGGTCATAGGATGACCAAAAAAGCCAGCTACTCTGCGGTCACCACTAAGGCCCTGATAAATTAGGCAAGCAATGCCCAAACACATGCCCAGCATAGAAATACCAAATACTTTTTTTGTACTCAGGCTATCATGAATGCTTAAAATGATAATCACAAAGGGCATCATGCGCCAAATCCGCATATCGGCCCAGGTTTTTAATCCCAGCTTTATGTCGCCACTAAACAACGCCGAAATAAGCAGCGCGCCCACAAAGCCAGCGATAGCAAGAAAATAGCCCTTGTATTCCTCGGGAACAGCAATTTGATGCTTCTTTACATAAAACAAAAAGAACAACGTTGCCAAGCCCAGGGTAATATTCCCCAGCGCTATCGACACAAACGAGATAAACGCAAAAACACAAATCGGCAAAGTATAATATTTTCCTAACATCCTTCTCTTTTCTCCCAAATAACAGCTATTGTAAGCTAATCCACTCACATTCTTATTACCATTATAACACATTCTAATTCATATAGTCATAACATTACTCTCAAATTTATGACAGCACCAAGCAAAAGCGCCAGCACGCTACGCTGGCGCAAACGAATATGTAGCTAGAAAATGAGCACCAACGTGCCCGCAGTAATGAGCAGGCCGCCGATGATGGTTTTTGTAGTAATGGCCTCGCCCAGGATAAAAAATGCCATGACCATGGTGATAACCACGCTAAACTTGTCCACCGGCACTACCTTGCTAGCCTCGCCAATTTGCAGTGCGTAAAAATAGCACAGCCAGGATAGGCCCGTTGCCAAGCCGCTGAGCACTAAAAACGTCCAGCTTTTGGTGCTGATATCCACGATTTGCTGGTGCTTGCCGGTGGCAAACACAATAAGCCAGGCCATCACAAGCACGACGACCGTGCGGATGGCAGTTGCCAAATTGGAATTAACGTTTTCAATACCAATCTTAGCGAAAATAGAAGTTAGCGCAGCGAAAACTGCCGACAAAAGTGCGAATACAACCCACATAAACAATTGCTCCTTTCAAAATACCGCCTTCATTATAAAGATAATATTTGTAACCTAATACACTCTAGCCGCTATAATACGACCACCTTCTACAAATTTATCGCTCAATTTATCAATCAATCCTCTAACGCTTCTGTGCTATTTACAGTACGACTAACATAAGTTTTTTCTGGAAAGGAACGTGGATTAAATATATTTTCTATTCTTTCAGTAAGGATAGCGTTCACCTTTATCACCTCGTAATGTAAATTTTCGCCGCTTTTATAGGACTTAGATTAGAAGGATGTGTCTTTTCAACAACAGAACTAGTAACATACAGCATTTCAAATATTAAGGGAATCATCCAAAGCCAACCACAACAGCTACATACTGTGCATAGTTGTAATCTGATGCAATTACACTATTAATTACATCATGCATTTTTTCTTATTTTAATATACCCCTGTTACAAGTATACTTCATTTAATCATGAATTATTTCTAAATACCTTTTTAAGGCATCCTTCCAATTTGGCAATGGTTTAAAACCACTCAATACTAACTTACTTTTATCCAATCTACTATTGAACGGCCTATTTGCCTTACTCAATCCATATTCTGCAGTAGTAACAGGTAACACTTTGGTACTATATCCAGCCTGTTTAAAAATCTCGCAAGCAAAATCATACCAAGAAATGTAACCACCCTCATTAGTTGCATGATAATAACCATATTTATCCGTCTCTAGCATATCAACCAATAGTCTTGCCAAATCAAAGGTATATGTTGGTGTGCCAACTTGGTCATTAACAACTCTCAATGTATCATATTTTTTGCCAACATTTAGCATTGTTTTAATAAAATTATTGCCGTTTTGACCAAATACCCACGCAATGCGAACGATAAAATACTTAGATAATATCTCGGCAACAGCCTTTTCGCCAAGTAACTTGCTCATTCCATAAACATTTAACGGAGCGTATTCTTTACAATCAGCCTGCCAAGGCTCGTTCCCTTCACCATTAAATACATAGTCCGTACTAATATAGACCAGCTTGCAATCAATTTTTTTACAGGCTTTTGCGATATATTGTGTACCCATGGCATTAATAGCGATAACCTTAGGCTTATTTTCTTCTTCCTCTGCAGCATCCACAGCTGTCCAGGCAGCACAATGTACAACCGCATCAGGAGCCAGCTGCCCAATAACTTTTTCTACATCCTCCTGTTTAGTAATATCTAATTGGATATAGTTATAGGGCAAGGTAATCTTCTCTTTAGGTAAAACATCACTGCCATAGCACTCATAGCCTCTAGCATCCAGCTCATTCATAACATCATAGCCTAATTGACCACCAACACCAGTTACAAACACCTTCATTTGCCAAGCTCCTCACGATTGCCATACATTTTTTCGTAATAGTTTTGGTATTCACCGCTAATTATATCTTGCCACCATTTTTTATTTTCCAAGTACCACTTAATGGTTTTCTTTATGCCATCAGCAAATTTAGTCTCTGGCAGCCAGCCCAATTCGTTATGAATCTTGGTCGGATCGATAGCATAGCGCATATCGTGACCTTTGCGGTCGGTCACATATGTTATCAAGCTCTCCGACTTACCCAATTCCTTACAAATCAGCTTCACAATATCAATATTGCGCATCTCATTATGGCCACCAATATTGTAAACCTCGCCCACTCTGCCTTTGTGAATAATCAAATCAATAGCCTTACAATGGTCTTCAACATACAGCCAATCGCGCACGTTGATGCCCTCTCCATACACTGGCAACGGTTTATCCGCCAGCGCATTAGCAATCATCAAAGGAATTAACTTCTCAGGAAAATGGTACGGCCCATAGTTGTTGCTGCAACGGGAAATAGTCACAGGCAGGCCATAAGTTCTGTGATAAGCCATAACTAGCAAATCAGCGCCAGCTTTAGAGGAAGAATACGGACTACTCGTATGAATCGGAGTTTCTTCTGTAAAGAACAAATCAGGCCTATCCAAGGGCAAATCACCATACACTTCATCCGTAGAAACCTGATGATAACGCTTAATACCATACTTTCTGCATGCATCCATTAGGACTGCAGTTCCTTTAATATTCGTCTCCAAGAAAATACCAGGATCCTCAATAGAACGATCTACATGGCTCTCCGCTGCAAAGTTAACCACGATATCTGGATGCTCTTCCTCGAACAGCTTATAAACTGCTGTTCTATCGCAAATATCGGCTTTCACAAAGCGGAAGTTAGGATTATCCATAACACTTGCCAAAGTAGAAAGATTGCCTGCATAGGTCAATTTATCTAAGCAAATAATACGATACACTGGATACTTTTCCAGCATGTGAAATATAAAATTTGAACCAATAAAGCCGGCACCGCCAGTGACGATGATGACTTGTTGAAAATTTTTCATAACTACTCATCCTCTGCACACTTTTTATCTAGAACTTTTATATCAAACTATCATATAAATTATTAATCTTAATTAAATACTGCTTCATAGTAAAGTTGTTCTCAATCTTTTTCTTAGCATTTCTACCCAGTTTTCTTCTTTCCTCATGATTGATGTATAACCTTATTATCGCTTCAAACAATGCTTCAACACTATTTTTCTTGACTATATACCCATCAACTCCATCAGAAATTATTTCCCCTTGAGCTCCACTATCTGTTGTGATAACTGGCAATTCGCAATACATCGCTTCACATAGCACTAAGCCAAAGGCCTCTCTAACGACAGATGGTAGGACAAAAACATCTAAACTCTTATAAAACGCATCCATATCATTTACATGTCCAAGTAATTCAATCTTATCATTCAAGTTATTTTTATGGATATATTCTAACACCTTATCAAGATAGTTTTTATCATCGCTACCTGCGAATAAAATCTTTGTATTAGGATAAACTTGAGCAAAGCGGTTAAAGGCTTCCAATAAAACGTCCAAGCCCTTATCACGTGTTATCCTACCGGCATATCCAATACAAAACACTGCTCTATCTTCAGCTCTGGTTTTGTAAAATTTAGAAACATCTATTCCATTATGTACTAAGTGAAATTTTCGCTGTTCATTCTTACTTAATCCTTTTATTTGCAAATCATAAACCAACTGCGAAACACATACATATGCATCCACATGTTTTCTTTGCCATTTATGGTACCAATCATGCTTACTAGGCAATGCATTATGCTTAAACACAACCAGTTTAGCTCCGGTTAGAAACTTTAGAAGAAGACACAGAAAAACACCATGCCCACTATGACATTGTATAAACTCAATATTATGTAGTTTTATAAAACTAACTAGACTAAAGAGTGACATCAAGCCTGCTAAATGATATAAATCGCATCCAATCACTTCAACAATTTCTTCATATTTTCTTTTTAATAAATTGTTATGCGCATCTATGGCAATATACACATTATTACAATTATCGACTAAGGCTTTTGCAGTATCATACACATACTGCTCCCCACCGCCCCAAACTTTAGCCATAACAATATTAAGAATTGAGTAAGATTTCACAATACCACCATCTAGATACTATTGAATTATTAAAACATTTCTACAGTAGCTTTAATATTTAAGCACTATTAACTATGCTCTATTTATATTGAAAATATTCGATTAGTTTTCCTGTGAGGTGTTTCCAAGATAAGTTTTTATCTGCAAACGCCTTAGCTCTTAAGCCTCTTCTCAATGTTTCATTATAAGCTGTACAAGTTTTCAGCAACGCATCTGATAGAGTCTCAACGCTATTATCTTCCAATAACAAGCCATGTTCTGGTAAGATTATTTCATGGGCCGCTCCAAAACAATCTGCCACAATGGGATAACATGCGAAATGCATTGCTTCTGGAACAACTAAGGGAAATCCTTCTATTCTTGATGGCAAAACAAAAACAGACGATCTTTTGTAATAATCAAATAATATTTTTTTATCAGATATATTACCAGTTACTAGTACTCTTTCTCGCAAATCAATATTTTTATCAAATTTTACCTTGAGAAACTCCCTAAAAGATGCATCCATTGGTCCAACTAAGCATAAATTCCAATCTCTTAATTCTTTTTCTAATAGCATTCTCTCAAATGCATTTATTAAAGTCTCTGTATTCTTTTCGTATGTCCCTAGCCTTCCCACAGTTAATAATATTCTTTCTTTAAGAATATTATTATCGTCTAATATGTCTCCATAAAAACCATTTGGCAAATAGCGTATCCTTCTATAATATTTAGTCAAATTATTTAATCCTGATATAAACCAATTTGCTTCAACTGTGAACAAATCCGTATCAGCCCATCGCTGTACCCCCCCGCTAGACTTCTGTTCTTTCATAAAACCTGCTGTACCCATATCACACTTTACATAAGTAATAATTGACGGATTAGCTTGCTTAGCTAGCCAACATAAAAATCTTATAAATCTATGTACATGAAACAAATTAATCACATCGTAATGAGGAGCATTTTTCCAAACATAATACATGACCTTTAGATATTTATAATATCTGAGCTTTAGCCTTGCACAAATCTTAGGATAATGAATAGGCTCTAGCTTTACATATTGCTCATAATCATCATTATGGATAATTCCTTGCAAATCATTATATGCTAAAGTTGCCTCCCAGCCATGATATTTCGCTAGAGCATATGGTATGCCTCCAACATCCTTGTATAAGTGTACTTCACTAGCATCATCATACCAAAACATAGTTAGGATTCTCTTGCGTTCCACCATAAATCTCTCCTTAATAGCCATCGGATTATAGCAAATCTTTTACATCACAAAGCATTGGATTCTTTTTATCCTTCTCGGACAAAATCGGTTTATTTATACCCCACTCCACGCCAATTTCTGGATCATTCCAAAGAATTCCACCCTCAGCTTCTGGAGCATAATAATTATCAGCTTTATAGAGAAACTCAACATCATCAGTTAAAGTAACAAAGCCATGGCCAAAGCCACGTGGAATCAAAAGCTGTTTTTTGTTTTCTTCACTCAAAACCACAGCCTCCCACTGCTTATAGGTGGGACTATCCTTGCGCAAATCCACAGCTACATCCAACACAGCGCCACGAACGCAGCGTACCAATTTCGCTTGGGCTTTATCACTCTTTTGAAAATGGATACCACGCAAAGTTCCCTTTACAGTACTCTTAGAATGATTGTCTTGCACGAAATTGTAGTACAAACCAAGCTCTTCCATTTTTTTTTGACTCCAGCTTTCCATGAAAAAGCCTCTATTATCACCAAAAACATCAGGCTCTAAAACAACTACGCCTTCAAGCTTTGTTTTTGTTAGCTTCATCTATACCAACCTCTCATCAATACTCTTTAATAATCTTTCCATCAGCAACCTTTTGCAAATACTGCCCATAAGGTGCTTTGCCATATTCTTTAGCACTTTTTAACAAATGCGTTTTATCAATCCATCCATTGTTGTAGGCAATCTCTTCCAGCACTGCTACAGGAATACCTGCTCTATTTTGTACTGCTTTAACAAATTCAGCCGCTTCATTTAAGCTATCAACGGTTCCTGTATCCAGCCAAGCGTATCCACGCCCTAAAGTAACAACAGAAAGCTCATCATCAGCCAAATATATTTTGTTCAAATCGGTGATTTCCAATTCACCTCGAGCGGACGGCTTCAAGCTTTTAGCATAATCGCACACTTTATTGTCATAAAAATACAAGCCAGTGACGGCATAATTACTCTTCGGCTGAGATGGTTTTTCTTCTAAAGAAACAGCTTTGCCTTCCTTATCAAATTCTACAACGCCAAAGCGCTCAGGATCATCCACATAATAACCAAAAACAGTCGCACCCTTGGTATTGCTTGCAGCCTTTTGTAAATGGGCTGTTAACCCTGCACCGTAAAAAATATTGTCACCTAAAATCATAGCACAGCTATCACCATTGATAAACTCTTCACCCAAGATAAAAGCCTGTGCTAATCCATCAGGAGAAGGCTGCACCTTGTAACTTAGCTTTAAGCCATATCTACTGCCATCACCCAAAAGACGTTCAAAGTTTGGTAAATCATGGGGTGTGGAAATTATCAATATCTCGCGAATCCCAGCCAGCATTAAAACAGACAAGGGATAATAAATCATCGGCTTATCATAAATAGGTAATAATTGTTTACTTGTCACCATGGTTAGCGGATAGAGACGTGTACCACTGCCACCTGCTAAAACTATGCCTTTCATACAATACCTCTTCTTTTATATTAATCTTTCCTGTTTCAAGAATCTATTAATAAGTGTACGCTCCGTATAACTAGACCAAACCTTTGCTTTTCCGGCCATAGCTATTCTCATTCTTGCATCATCATCATGGATATAATAATCTAGTTTAGATATCAATTCATTTACATCAGAAAATGTTACTATATCTCGTCCATCTTTAAAATCAGTTCCATATAGATGGTCTTCATCTGTAATCAAGCATGTTCCTGCAGCCATAGTCTCAAAAGTTCTAGGATTAGGTCCTGTATGCTCTTCAGGATTCACTCCGTAGTGAATATTGATACAAAATCTAGACCTAGCATATAATTGAGCTAATTCTTCTATCTGACTAAATTTATTATCTATGACTTCATATAAATAAGGATATGAGAATCTAAATCTTAGTCTTCTCATAAACAACTTAAAAAACAATAAAGGACTCTCACAATTAAATAACTGGATACCGGTCTTCACAACCATATTCAAGCCAGTTTGCTTGGCATATCTAGCAACGCCATTTAAGATTTCCTTTCTTAACCTATCAAGGCTCCCTGCAAAAAATATATCCATATCATAAGCTGTAGCTTCTTGAACATGAAAGAACCTCTCATCAAAACCTAAAGGCATATATTTAACACTATTACCGCCTTTAACTTTATACTGTACATCAGTAGGCTCATATGAATAATAAGCTGTATAATGCTTTAGATGCCTAAATACATCATTTCCCTCCATGGCCTTATTGCAATATTTTAAAGCATCCTGACAATAGCCATATACCGGAATATTTTTCTTTTCACAAAGCTCAAAAAAAATCTCATCCATAAAATAATCATTGACAATAAAAACAAAATCCGGATTCGATTCTTCTAGTTTGTGGATATTATAGCTTCGGAATTTTTCGATATACTTTTTCTGATGTCTCCTTTTATAAAAAAATTTAATCAACCTATTTGCTTCTTGAAATTTCTCATACTTAGGCATATTAACTCTAAAACCATAGTACTCAAAAGCATCTATCATAGATTTAGGATAGTGAGTTGACAGATCAGAAATAAACAAAATATTTTTCATAAACCACCTCATAAAGCATGATTTTCCGGTTCTTGTTCATGCTATTATTATAAATCTTTTCTTGGTTCTTTATCTTCAGACAGTTTGACCTTTCCTAAATCTGTAGTCAAAGTATCCTTAGTATATTGGTATTTACTATTCAACAGACTGTTCTCTTCCATAAAGTGATTAGATTTAAATTTGAAGTAAATCACAAACTAGTTCATAAATTAGATCATTAGTGAAATAATGATTTTTATGCTCCTTAAAGATTTTGACCTTGTCAGCAAACAGAGTATTATATTCATTATCTGTATATACAAACAACGGAATCTGTGATGCTTTAAACTCGGAATCCTCTGGATGCCGTTTTCTGTATGGGTCACTACCATGATCGCTAAAATAAACCATAGCTTTTAAGTTTAATCTATCAGATGCATAAGTATAGATGTTTTTCAATAAATAATCTGTATACAAAATGCTGTTGTCAAAGTTATCTAACATATCATGTTTATTGGGTTATCCAAACTTAGTAAATTCAGGAGGATATCTATTTATGCAATCCTCATGACTTCCCATAAAATGAAGAACAATGAAGTTGTTTTTATTTGGATCAACTTGTTTTAGATAATCTAACAACCCACCATCATACAAAGTTTTGCCATTCTGTGTTTTATCCTCACAAAGCCATTTTGAGTAATCTGCTGTTCTTGCTACAAGAGTAATAGGAGTATCAGCATCACTAATATAACCTTGATTACTAAACCAATAGGTCTCATAGCCAGCTTTTTTTGCAATATCTAAAATCGTAAGAGATTGATTGAACTCTTTATCGTTATACTGATTTTTTTCAGTAAGTGCTCTTTCTAAGGCTGGAACAGTTTGAATTCTGCTTGTATAGGCATGTGAGAATAGAACAAAATTATCATTTGATTTCATAGAGCGCATCCAAGGTGTGTTATCATTTTTTACATCACTATAAGCACTCATATAATATGATGGAGCTGATTCACCGATTACCATAATAACTGTTGATGGTCGGGAAAAAGGCGGTTTGGAAGGAATTACCTCTAATTGCTCATAGTTTTTATCATGGAACACCTTGAACATATTTGTCTTTTCAAAATACTCTTTCGCAAAAACATAAGTCTGCATAACACCTGTCTTTTTAAACATCATACTTCCGTAACTAACAGTAGCCATAATAACAACTAAACACCATATGAAAATTCTCTTGCTAAAACTATTGTCCCGATCTACCTTTTCAGCAATTCCACTTAATGTATTCCATTTAAAAAATAACTTAAATATAACGATTAAGCAAACTAATACGCTTACTATACCGAAATATCCTAAATTAATAAGTATAAACTCTTTAGCTTCAGATAGATTAGTTTGCAACAGAGCTATTGACGCTGATTCTGTAACAGGATACTTATAATAAATATGATACACTATTTGAAACAACGGTATCAAAATAGCTACAGTATGAAGTGTCCCAAAAAAAGTATTAAGCAAATAATTATCTTGCCACCTATTCATTCTCAACAAGATTATACGCAAACAAATAGAAAAAGCAAAAAAATAAGCACCAAAAGACTGGTCATAATGATTATCGATAAATGTTAATGTTTCCTTAAAAGTTAACCAGTAGCAAACAGGATATACTAACGCCTACGCAAGCCCAACAATAGTATGAAGCAACAATGTCTTGTACTCAAACCCAGACTTTTTCCACACTGTAATCGCTATAGCAACACTCACAGCACAAGGAATATAGCGGCGCATCTATAAAAACAATGTACTTGGGCTTATACCTAACGAAGTGAAGAAATAATCTGCTATCAAAAATACATATACTACTAAGCTAACAAAAAACTCTTTTTTATTAAGTAAAAATTGCATTATAGGAATCTCTTACTTTATATGTATCATTATTTTAACTGTAATTCATACAATTTTAAATATTTCATCATGGTATAGATAAAATGCTGCAAGCTAGAATACAAACCACTCCAGCCATCAATAAAGCCAAGCTGAATTATATACGCTCTAAAAAATCCATATATAGAATGCCCCAAGCATTCTCCGAGGGAAGTTCTTTTACCCTTGGCAAAGCTATCCTCCGCCCAAATTGTGGTATATTCTCCAGCCTTATCCCACCATTGTTGCCAAGAGCTATAGGTATAATGCTCAATAAATCCAGCCAACTTTTCTTTTGGCAAAGCACAAATTGGCCTTTCGTGAACCTTGTTCTCCCAATGAACTGTCTTGGTTGGGAATAAACGTAAAACTTCATCTGGCTTAAAAATGCCATGCTTATATTCAAAACCAAAGGCATGAATCTTGCGCACAATGCTATATTGCATTTGCTGACCATAGATAACAACTTTTTTGATAGAATTGCATAATTCATCATCTAATCTTTCATCAGCATCCAAATAAAGCACCCATTCAGTATCAACATGCTTTAGGGCAAAGTTACGCTGGGCACTAAAATCATTATCCCACTCTCTATAAACAACCTTAGCACCATTGGCTTCTGCCAAGGATACTGTGTTATCAGTGCTGCCGGAATCTATGATCAAAACAGTATTAGTAATTCTTTTAGCGTTCTCTATAACACCAATGATATTATTCTCTTCATTTTTCGTCAATATTACAACAGTAACTTGCACAAGCCTTCACCACGCACTTAATCAAATTTTAATATTTAACCCTCTCAATGGATGCTCCAATCCTAAAACTCATTTCCCTTTAACACTCGCCAAGCCCCAACATTGCGTGCAGCAGCAATATGCTCATTGATAGCTTCATCTTGAAGCTTCTCCTGTATGTACATATTATCCCCATCAGCTAGAAGTCGATGATTATAGACATACGCATTATTATCAAACATAGTTGGCATCATTGCGCTATATTTAAAGCCCGGCTCACCCAAAATTTCAGTCAGCGTCCCAGCAATTTGCATATGACACCCTATAGAATTATCGGGAAACCAGTTCTGCTGTACACCCTGTCCATAGAAAATACAGGGAATGGTAGAAATTGTTCTATTATCCTGCTCAACAGCAAAGGTAAAGCGTTCGGAATGATCGCCAGTAATGACAAACAGGCTATCCGGATGCTTTTTTTCTGTCTTCTGAACAAAATCACCCATAGTTTTATCAGCATACCAAATATGGCCTAACTCTGTCAGTGTGTTCTGATCCTTGCTAATATCTTTAGGCAGTCTAGCCTTTACAGCCTCTCTTGGGAAGCCCAATTTATCAACATCGATTATATAGGGCGCATGGTTACTCATAGTAAGAATCAAATGAAAAACCTTTTCATCCTTAGATACTTTTTGCAAATATTCTTCAGCATGCTTAAACAATACTGCATCATCACAGCCCCAAACATTATCTGTTGCATTACCAAATTCATCTGCACAATGGAATTCATCAAAGCCCTGAGCCTGGGCAAAATTTTTAACGTCTTCCCAACCGGAATAGCCACCATACCAAAATATGGTTTTATACCCCAGCTTTTTCATCGCATTAGCAATGCCAGCAGCATATTTTTCTTTAAAGCTCACAGGCTGATAATTAGCATAAATGCCGGTTTCTGGCAAGCCAGTTAATAAGCCATTAACAGCGTTAATCGTGTTGATGCCCGAGGGAATCATGGTAGGTACATAGGCACAGCTATCAGAGTTCATTAAACGTTGCATTTGGGGCACAATGCCTATATTGGCAAATTTGGGCAAAAAAGGCCAATTACCAAAGCTTTCTCCCACAATAATAAAGACATTTCTGGGTTGCGTTTGCAATTTAGGCGTACTTACGGTCCGCAAAAAAGCTTCGTCTATGGTATTAGCATGAGGATTGCCACCGCTTTTGGCAATTAACTTACGTAATTCAACCGCACTTATATTGATATTATTTGCTCTATCCTGCTTTTTCTTAATGTCTCGCACTCTGTATAAGGCTTGCCCATCATCAAGAATTGCCTCATTGAGCAAATTGGAATTTAAGCGTGCAGCACTAAGCCAGTTGATGGAATTATTGTAATCAAAGGAGCCGCCAAATCTAACGAAAAGCCACAAAAGTACTATCGCCGGTAAAGTGCATACCATGACCAGCTTTTTGTGCTTCAGATTAGCGAATTCTATGATTTTAGTTTTCGCAAATATCATCTTTAAAATATAAGCTAGCAATAATCCTATAACTATCGCTAAAGGCAAGCGCCACAGCAGCTGATACTCTTCAATAGCGGTAACAATAATAGCTTTTACGTCATCGTGCACGCCATTGATAAGCATCATATTAAAGGCAGCATTGAATATTTTGTAATAGGGAATGCGTGCCATAAAGCAAACGGAAAAGAATACTAAAGCGATTCCATGCCATATGCTTCGGATTTGTTGCGCTGGCCACGACTTAAACACTATCTTGGGCAACGAAGCAAGCACAAAACCAATAAGGCATAATATACCCGCTGTTTTCAGGCTTAAGCGCAGTCCTAAGAATAACGCCATCGGCACATCTGCATAATTGCCATTAAGCTGGCTGCTATATATCCAAATAAACGCAATTCTAAAAAAAGTGAAAACAAGGCACCAATATACAAATGCCTTCAAATCCTGCTGAAGATTTTCGAAAAACCGAGCAAAATACTGCATCGTAAAAAAATTTCCTCTCTAGTTAAATCTAATCTTTACCACTTTTTGACAGCCATGTCAATAAATAGGGCACTTGTATATTATATTATACCACTATTTTGAGCATTAATGCACTGTAATCATAAAAAACTATGACTACAGTGCTTTTCTATTTGCTCGGCTTACAATATACTACGCCAGCGTCACAACACAGCTCTAGAAATGCTTTCTCACTGCTTGCTCCTTTGCAAAATCTCCCACAACACTCCCTGCAGAGCCTTCACATCAAATGGCTTATTCAGCATGCCATTCATGCCTACTGCCACAATCTCCTGCTTCGTCTCGTTCATCGCGTTCGCAGTCAGCGCAATGATAATGGTCTGGGCCGCCTCCTTATCCGCCAGACAGCGAATCAGCTTAGTTGCCTCAAGTCCATCCATCACTGGCATCATCAAATCCATCAGAATAAAATCAACCTTTTTGTCACAGGCCTGCGACATATAATCGACTGCTTCCTGACCATTGACGCAGGTATCAACCTCACAGCCTGCCTTTTCCAGCATCATTTGGGCAATCTCCCGGTTAAGCTCCACATCATCCACCAAAAGCACATGCTTACCCTTAAGGCTTAACTCAGACGCAGTCTCTTCCACCTTAGGAGCAGCCTTTGCCTCTGGCATATGCTCATAGTAGCGAATGGAATAGGTAAAGCCCTTTTCCTTAGCATAAGCATCAAACTTAATATTGGTAACACTACCAGCACTGAAGCACTGCGGCCAATAGGATTATTGCTGTAGGAAAATTTTTCTAAGCGCTCCTGACGCTTGCGCACGCCGGTAATGAGGTCAACCTCTCCCCGCTCCAGCATCTTGAAGCCTTCGCTCCACTTTTGCTCATGACCAATATACTCATAGTGCCAATCGTTGTAAAGACGCATTTTTTGCAACAAATCATAGCCATAGCCCTGCATACGTCCTTGGGCATCAATTTCGTGGTAGCCTGTTAAATAAAAATAGCCCACCCGTACAGTGCGTGCCTCCTCTGCCTGTGCAGTGGGCAGCGCCATGCCTAAGATAAGGCTCATCACCATCAGAATTTGTAGTGCCAGCTTCAAGCTAGCCTCGCCAAAAGCTTATATTCTTCTCATGCTTTTATCCCTCACACCAAGACTTTTTTAGCAAGTATCTTGGCAAATACTTTCACTTATCAATCTATATTTTAACTAATTACTATGCTTTTTGCAAGTAACACTTATGTGAAAAAGTACTGTAAAAAGTCTTTTCAGAATGCTTTTTTCTTGCTACAATATTAATAACAAAAAAAAAGAGGAGGTTATCCCCAATGAAAAAACTTATTCTTTGCATCCTGTGCCTTTTAGTATGCTCCGTCTGCGCCGCAGCCGCTCCTGCTAAAAAAGCAGTGCTGTGGTACCAAATCCCCGATGTAATTTTGGAAGTGCAAAACCCTGAAAATGATATTGAAAAGGGCAAGGTTGAATTTGAAACCTTTCTCAAAGAGAAATATGGCAAACGCTTTAACATCCAAATTTTAAAGCGTGCTCCTGAAAAGGAGCTGACTCCTGCCGATGTTTTCCTCGTAACCCGTCCCAACTATGTTCCCGTTGTTGTGAAGCTGGATTTGGCCGGTGTAGGCAGCGGTGAAAAGCTGGTTGGCAAATATGCTACTGTTAAGGTTGCGCTGAAGGAAAGCATCGTAGCTGACGGCAAATTCTATAGCTATGATTATGGCGTGAAGGAATACGATAGCAGCATGCTGCGTGTAGCTGGCTATGTAGTAGCTAGCGAGGATGACCCCCGCATCAACACCAAAAATGCTGTTAATGACTGCATCACCGACGCTTGCACCCTGAACACCAAGGTTAACCGTTACGCTGACCCCGCTTCCTACGACAAGGAGCAGGCTCGCTACAATGGCGAATTCAATAAGCTATAAAAATAATAAAAACAAAAGGTAGAACAGCAAATTTGTTGTTCTACCTTTTTCTTATGCAGTTTTATTCAACCTTTACGTAAGGCATGGGCTCCTCCATGGGCTTGCCGGCTTTAAAATAGCGCAGCCAATGAGGACGTACAAATTCCTTGCCGCGGATAAAGGCAGCCTCGCCCTTGTCGGGGAGCAGCTCTTCCGCCTTATGGCGGAAGTAGGTTTCCTTATCCAGCACAGTAACCTTGTACTTCTTATGTAAATCTAATGGCTTGCCCTTTTGCGTCACGCTCTTCAGCTTAAATCCCTGCTTAGCATCTGCAGCAACATATTCCATACCTGCTGTAATTGGCAACAGGCGCATGTTAAACCTGCATCAAGGGCCTGTTAAAAGGCAAACATAGTGCGAACCAGCTCTTTGCCGCTAGCAGTGCGGAATATTTTGACAATGGTATGGGCAATAGCCTCCTTGCTAAGGCCGTCCTCATAAAAATTGACAATAAAATCAGCCTCTACGAGAATTTGATAATCCAGGCCATCAATATTACTATAGGTGTGGTGGTGACCCACTAGATAACAAATGCGTTCAATCTCTGGCTGCGCATAGCCAAGCTCGCCCAATATTTTCTGGGCTATAGCAGGCCCCTCTTGCTCCTGAATCTTGCCGGTGCAGTGGCCCTTGCCATATTTGGCCTCGCCTACTACGATGCCACAATCATGGATAAAGCCTGCCGCTTCAACTAAGTCAATTAATTTTTCGTCAGCACCTTCTAAAATTGCTATCTCTTTGGCTAGGCTAGCAACCTTGATTAGATGCTGGCAGCGGCGCGGATCTCCGGAAAAATGCTGCAGCATAGCCTTATAAAGTAAAATATTCTTATGCATAGTTCTATCCCCTTTTACTTGCTATTTTTACACCTCTGCCCCATCCTTTTTCGCTTCCTCAAGAAAATAGGCCAAAAAGGTTTCGGCAGCTAGGCTCATGGTTCTATCCTTGTTCCAATAAAACATCTTATTAAACTCTAGCTGCGAGTCCTTGATGGGCTTCATTTCCAAGCCTTCAGCTATCTTTTCATTAGGTGTAGCAGCGATAATGCCAATATTATTGCTGTTTTTCACTACCGTGAGCGTAGTATGCAGCGTATTCGTCATAAAATGCGTTTGCAGACGGATGCCCTGCTTTTCATAAAAGCGACGCAAAAGCGAAAACTGCGTAGAATAACTGCACAGGGGCAAGCCCGCCAAATCCTTAATTGCAATAAAATCCTTATCCGCCCAAGGCACCGCCAAATCCTTACGATATACGGCAAAAAGCTTTTCCCTTTCAAAATTAATCATGCCAAACTCAGGATAAATCTTGATCGCCGCATTGGAGAAAGCAAAATCAATATTGCCAGCACGGATTTTGTCAACCTGGTCGACGGTGAGCATTTCTTCAAACATAAAGGTAATCCGCGGATGCAGCTTAGTAAAGGGCACTAAATAGCGCTCAATAAAATAGTGGCTGCGCATGGGTGACACGCCAAAGCGAATAGTGCCAAAAACACTGCCATCGTATTTTTCCATGGCCAGGGCCAGCTCATCCTCACTTTGGCACAGCGTGCGTACCTTGCTGGCAAATTCTATGCCTGCCGCGGTGAGCTCGATATGCTTGCTGCCCTTTTGTCGCTTCACCAGCTTCACGCCGTAATAATCCTCTAGCTTCGTAATTTAGCTGCTCAAGGCTGTTTGCACAATATTTAATTTGCGCGCGGCGGAGCTCATTGTATTGGACTCGGCCAGCACGAGAAAATTGCGATAGAAATCAAATTCCATCTTTACCTCTCACTTTTTTTGTTAATTATTAGGCTTTTTCTTCATTTTACTTTATTATAGAATTATTATATACTATAGTCAAGCAAGAGAGAGAGCGCATCTCCGGAAATTTAATAAATAAAGGAGTGCAAAGATTATGACTAACACACAGGCTATTACTTCCACTATTTTTGTTATCCTTATGGCTGCTGCTTTCTTGGGAAAATAAATTGACATTTTCTTCGCCCTTTAATTGCCGTTTATCACTACCCCGCTTGAAGCATTAGTCATCAACTACAGGCCAGCAAGAGCAATGAGCTTTTGCTGGCCTGTTTTTTGTGTAAAAAAGCCTTTGAAATTCGAGCAAAATGGTGGTATAATAAGCAACATTGTAAAGCTTTTAAACTGCTGTGCTAAATATTCATACTCTTATGTAAAATAGATTTTCAAAGGAGCGCTTATGTTATCATTAATTCTAGCCAAAAAAATCTTCTCGCTTTTCCTCATTATGATTATGAGCATGTCCCTTGTACGCTTAAAAATCGTCAAGGCCTCGGATAGCAAAATCATGTCCATCCTGCTGCTCTACCTTTTCTTTCCCTGCGTTATTATCGAGTCCTTTCAGGTGAATTTTACGCCCGAAATCCAGCACGGACTGCTGCTTAGCACGATTGCTGCAGTGATTGTGCAGGCGCTGCTGCTCTTTTTAGGTATCTTTTGGAAGCGCGTCTTAAACCTCAACGCTGTTGAACAATGCTCTGTTATCTATTCTAATGCGGGTAATTTGATTATCCCGCTTGTTATCGCCGTCTTAGGCCCTGAATGGGTAATTTATTCCAGCACCTTCCTCGCTGTACAGCTGGTGCTGTTTTGGACGCATATGAAGTCCACCATGGCACGTGAGCCCCATATGGACTGGAAGGCTGTGTTCACCAATGCCAATATGATTGCTATTTTCATCGGTCTCATCCTGCTCTTTACCGGCTGGCGCATGCCGGAGCCCGTCAATGATGCCTTTCACGCGCTGGGCTTAGTCATCGGCCCTTCTGCCATGATTATTGCCGGCATGCTTTTGGGCAATATGAGCTGGGAAAAAATAAAATCCTATAAGCGTGTTCCCCTAGTTGCCTTCCTGCGCTTGATTGTGATGCCGCTGATGGTACTCGTTTTCTTAAAATACAGCGGCTTGTCTAGCTTCTCACCTGATGGTGAGACGATTTTGCTCATCACGCTGCTGGCAACGGCCACGCCCTCTGCCACTACCTGCGTCAGCATGGCCTCCCTTTTTGATAACCAGCCCGAGTATGCCAGTGTTATCAATGTAGTCACTGCTACGCTTTGCACCATCACCATGCCCTTCATCGTGTGGATTTACCAGCTGTGACAGTACTTTCCCTCGCGAAACACGAAAAGAGATATATGTTTTTCATAAGCTTTGCTATAGCTTCCTACCCCGAAACGCGGCAGAAAATATTTGTTCGCACAAAAAGAAAGCTTCGGCTAGGTACGACTGTTGTACCCAACCGAAGCTTTTTATTTTGCTTATAAAATCTTACCCGCGAATCAATTTGATGCCCGGCACGGTGCTCTTCACACATTTCCACAGCAGTACAGAAATGCTGCAGTCCACAAAGGAATGCACCACAGTGCCCAAGCCAACTAAAACTACCACGCTCATGATGAAGCCGCCATTTAATTGCGCCGGTGTAAACATGTAGCCAGAGAAGAAGAACGGAGCTACTACCAACACCTCGCTCAAACCGTGAATAAGCGCTAAGCCTGCATTTAAGGACAGATTAGCAAGCGGCTTTTCCAGGATATCGGCCTAGACCAATCGCACACAATATTCCTGCCAATACAAACTGATAAATACTTTTATGTTCCATTTTTGCAAAGCATCCCCCTTGAAGTGTAATATTGCCAACTATTATACCACTATTGGGACGGGATGACAAAGTTTTTTTGTAGATATTCTTTTACGTATTTTCTAGCGTACCTTCTTCCACTAGTATACACCAATATGGTAATCTTTAATTTACATTAACAGCCAATCAATCAAGTTGATGGATTTAATGCCGTCATAGGAATTGATGTAGCTATGGTCCATGGATAGTACAATTTTCTCATAGTTATCGGAAATCATGCGTAATGGCCTAAGCTCTCGCTCACGGGTTTCCGTAGATTGCATGCTTTCTGTGACTTGGATATATAGCTTTTCATTTGGCTTTTCTACCACAAAATCAATTTCGGTCTCCCCAACCTTGCCTATATAAACATTGTAATCTCTGCGAATAAGCTCTAAATATACGATATTTTCAAGAATATGCCCACGATCCACATCACGATAGCCAAGTAGCATATTACGAAATCCTATATCTACAATATAGTTCTTTCCTAAGGTTTTTAATAACTGCTTACCCTTAACATCGTACCTACCAACAGAAGATACTATAAAAGCGCTGCGCAGCATAGCGATATACTTCTCAACAGTTTTACCTGCAATATTTTTAACTTTGCCAGTTTTGATATCTCCTTCATTGGATAACACATTGCCTATGCTATTTGGAGAGGTAATGCTGCCGATATTAGAACACAAAAATAGCATGATTTTCTGCATCGTTGCCTGATCTGCCTGTGGATTACGCTGTAGAACATCCCGCAGTACCACTGTGGAATATATCCCTTCTAAGGCCTGATTACTTCTTGCTTCATTAAAATGATACTCTCTAAGTATGGGCATTCCGCCGAACTGCAAGTATCGCTGAAACTTCTCTTCCATGGTAATGGACTCAGAAAACTCGTAAAAGGTCAAGAACTCCTTAAATGATAGAGGTAATAGCCTAATCTCAATATATCTACCAGAAAGCAAGGTTGAGAATTCAGAAGAAAGCATATAAGCGTTAGAGCCAGTAATATAGATATCCACATCAAAGTCAAGCCTAAACGATTCAATAGCCTTTTCCCAATGCTCCACGGCCTGTGGTTCATCAAAGATTAGATAGGTCTTACCCTCTTTGGCTATACGCTCACTAACATAATCGTAAAAGGTCAGGTAGTCGGTGATGCTTCGGTACCGCAGAGACTCCAAATTCATATGGATGATATTACTTTCAGTTATTCCACTTTCTACCAAATACTGGTGAAACAAGTCTAACAGAGCGGACTTACCGCATCTACGAATACCAGTTACTATTTTTACTAAATCTACATCTTTATTTTGAATGAGTTGGTTCAAATACGCAGGACGATTTATAAGCTCAGCCATGGCGCACCTCCTATTACCTATCTATATTATAACTCAAAACCTTAAAAAAGCAAGAATTTCAGACTTGTAAGTTCAAAACTCTAAAAATTATCTAAGTTTTAGACTTGAAAATCCAAAACTTTTAATTCCAACTCATCATATTGAGTTAAAACAATTTTTAATTCATCTTGTTGAGTTAAATTAGCAATAGAACTTAATTAAACACAAAAGCATCGGTCGAGCGCTACCTGCGTCCAACCGATGCTTATATTTATAAATTTATAAAAACTTTATTACCTTACCAGTGATACTTCTCCCCGCGGCTAATCTTAAAGGCCCGGTAGATTTGCTCGATTAAGAGCAGGCGAATCATTTGATGAGTGAAGGTCATTTTGGAGAAGCTCAAGGCGAAATCGGCACGCTTGCGCAGTGCATCCGTGTAGCCGAAGGCACCGCCAATGACGAAGGTGATGTGGCTGTTACCAGCCAACGTCAAGCTATCGATTTTCTCCGCCAGCTCGGGGCTAGAAATTTGCTTGCCAATCACATCCAGCAAAATCACATAGGAGTTTTCCGGAATGATGGCCATCAGGCGCGCTGTTTCCTTTTCCAGCACCTGCTGCTTAATGGCAGGGCTGGGGTCCTCGGGCATACGCTCCTCGTTGATAGCAATAGTTTCCAGCTTGCAAAATGGAGTTAGGCGCTTGGTGAATTCCGCAATGCCTGCATCCAAATACTTTTCTTTAATCTTGCCCACGCAAGCAATCGTTATTTTCACTTGCCATAGCCCTCAGGTACTTCTTCCAGAGTAATGGTCTTGGTCATGGTTTCGCCGCTGCGCATAATCACAACGTCCACAGTCTGGCCCACCTTGCATTCTGCAACCTTAGCGCTCAGCTCGCCGGTAGTTTTTACTCTAGCGCCGTTAAAGTTCAGGATAATGTCGGAGGAACGGATATCTGCCTTCGCAGCAGGACCGTTAGGAATAACCTTCATGATGAAGATGCCGTTGTGCAAATCCACATCAAAGCCAAAACGCTCGGCAATAGCCTTATCAATCATGGAAATGCCAAGATAAGGACGCGCTACGCGGCCACGCTCCTGCAGCTCCTTCAAAATGGGCTTAGCAGTGTTGATAGGAATAGCAAAGCCAATGCCTTCTACGCCACCACGCGCAATTTTAGCGCTGTTGATTCCCACAACCTCGCCATCGGCATTCACCAGCGCACCACCGCTGTTACCAGGGTTAATGGCTGCGTCAGTCTGAATCAGGTTGAATTTTCTATCGCCAATTTCGATACTGCGATTCAAGGAGCTGATAACGCCCACGGTAACGCTGCCGCGGAACTCAAGGCCCAGCGGGTTACCAATAGCGATAGCGGGCTCGCCCACCTGCAGCGTATCGCTGTCGCCAAATTCGGCCACAGTGAGGTCCTTGGCATCAATTTTTACGACAGCCAAATCGGTAGCGGGGTCCGCACCCAAAACCTTGCCTTTAACGCTGCGACCGTCAGCAAGGCTTACAATGATTTCAGAAGCGCCCTCAACAACGTGATTATTAGTAGCAATATAGCCAGCCTTGTCATAAATCACGCCGCTGCCAGTTCCCTTATCGGTAAAGTAAACGCGATTAAAAAAGTCGCGCACATAGCCCTTATTAGTGATGCCCACTACGGCAGGGCCAACCTTTTTAGCGGCTCTCACAACGGGAGTATTGCGAGCAGAGCTCAGCTGCTGCTCCTGCTTGCCAGCAGTCTTTTCGGCCACAGCTGCAGAGGTTTTGCTATCGCCACAGCCAGCAATGAGAATGGTGGCACCAACTAAACCACAAGCCAAAATATTCAATGCTTTTTTCCAAGTAGTCTTTTGCATCATGCTTCACTCCTATCAAAATATTCATCAAAGTTAGTCTGTAAAATACGCTTTATTAATCATCCAAAAATCCCGGCAGAGCCTGCTGCCCTGCTCTAAAAGCAGCCACAGGCTGATGCTGCTGAGCTACAAAAAGCGTTGTCTCCTGCAGTCGCTTTTTGCTATCTAAAAAATTGCTTACGGTGTCCACAGCCAGCTTGGGCAGATTATTTTGCTCGCTAAGATGCGCCAAAAATATTTGCTTGGGCAATTGCTCCAGCTGCAGCAAGAACTGCCCCGCCGTAGCATTGGATAAATGCCCGCGCGTACCCAAAATGCGCTGTTTTAAATCGTAAGGATAGCTGCCATTTTTGAGCATTTCTACATCATGATTGGCTTCTAAAACTAGCACATCACTGCCCTGCACTGCCTCGCGCACCTGCGGCGTCACAAAGCCAGTATCCGTCACATAGGTGCATTTGGAATTAGCACTGCGCCAGGAAAAGCTGTAGCCCTGAGGCTGCAAGGCATCGTGTGAGGTTGCAAAGCAATTGATGCTCACATCGCCCACCAGCATCCGCTCCCCGGTTAAACGGCAATTAGCACGATTCAGCTCGGGATATCTGCTGAAAACTGCTCGCCAAGTCCCTTGACTAGCATAGATGGGCACCTGATATTTTTTAGCAAAGGTAACCAAGCCCTTCACGTGGTCCACATGCTCGTGGGTTAGAAAAACTCCCTCCAGCTCCTCCGGAGATGCTCCCACCAGCTGCATTCGCTTCACCAGCTCCTGACAGCTAATGCCAACATCCACTAAAAAACGTTGGCAATCAGTGCTAATCAAGGCAGTATTGCCCTTGCTGCCACTGGCCAACATAACAACCTGAAAATCTTTCGCCAAAATTGGCACTCTCCTATCACTAAACGATTATATTATAACAGAGAAATTTAACATTTTTGTGGCATTTTCGTAACAATCATGCTAAGAAAGAGAAAAAGGTGCACCAACTAAACAAGTCAGTCCACCTTTGTCAAATCCATTAATGCAGCTTTTGGCATTTGGAGCACAAGCCATAAAAATAGAACTGTCCTCCGGTAACAAGAAAACCGCCTTGGCTCTGCACTAGGCTGTTTAGCTGCTCGCGTATAACCTTATCCATGGGCACATCTAGAATAATCCCACATTCAGTGCAGCACAGGTGATAATGCTCATGCATATTAGCATCATAACGATAGCTATCCTCACCAGCATTAAGAATTTGGATAACCTTAATATCACGCAGAATTTCCACAGTTTTATACACGGTGGCAAAGCTCATAGCCGGATATTTAGGCTGCAATTTTTTATAAAGCGTTTCGGCATTGGGATGCCAGGGCTGCTCTGCCAAAGCCTCATAAACAGCCAAACGCTGTGGTGTTACCTTATATCCATGGTTTCGAAGCAGAGCAGTAAGCTCTTGATTAGTAAGCATGCAACATCACTCCATTGCTAATAACAGGGGATACAGAGGCTGTCCCCCGTAGAATACTTCTACTTCCCAATCCTCATTAATTTCTTCCAGCTTTGCTGCTAAGGTACCGGCAGCTGCTTCATCCAAGTCGGCGCCATAGTAAAGGCTCAGCAGCTCGTAATCCCCACCGCTCAGCATTTGCTCCAGCACCTTCTCGATACTCTTACCGGTGCACACAATTTTATCATTAAGAATGCCAAGATAATCGCCTTGGCGTACCTCAATACCGTTCACCACGCTATCGCGCACGGCCACGGTCACGCTGCCGCTGGTAGCCTCCTTAGCTTCCTTAGTCATCACTACAGTGTTCTCATCCAGGCTGCGTGTAGCATCAAAATGCAAGAGCGCTGCCAAGCCCTGCGCCATATTCGTTGTCGGCACAAAGGATACCTTGGAATTGCCAAGCAGCTTGCGCACCTGCTCCGCTGCCAAAATAATATTCTTATTATTGGGCAGGATGATATATTGCTCGCAGGTGCCGTTTTCGATAGCCTGCACAAAATCCTCCACCGGGGGATTCATGCTTTGGCCGCCACTGATGATTTCGGCTGCGCCCATCTCGTGCATGATACGGGCGATGCCCTCGCCTGCAGCGACAGTTAGTACGCCCACGCCATGCTTCACCGGCTGGATATCCTCGGCGGTAAAGAGACGATTTTCGTGCTGGTCACGCATATTTTCAATCTTAATATCGTGCAGCGTGCCCCATTGCTGGGCAATATTCAGGGCATTGCCGGGGTTTTTAGTGTGGATATGCACCTTGACTATATCCTCAACCACAGCAACAATCATAGAATTGCCCAAGTCCTGCAAGGCCTCACTGACGGTTTTTTTATCTACACTGGCACCCTTAACAATAAATTCGGTGCAATAGGGAAATTCTAAATCCAAGGGCTCCCCACCCAGCTTGAGGCTAGCTTGACGCGGCACTACCTCCAGCACTTGGCAATCCTGCCCCCGTAGTCCTGCCAAGCAGCCTTCAAAGAAGGCGATCAAGCCCTGACCGCCGGCGTCAACAACGCCTGCTGCCTTTAAGGCAGGCAGCTTCTCCGGCGTCAGCGC